>JAWOHF010000017.1:0-9186 GCA_046496285.1 Candidatus Aminicenantota bacterium | reverse complement strand
GGGAAGGCGCGGGTCGGACTCGAACCGACGAATAAAGGTTTTGCAGACCTCTCCCTTAGCCTCTTGGGTACCGCGCCCTGATCGTCATGTGTTCCGAAAGAGCGAGAATGGAGCGGGCGATGGGACTTGAACCCACGACCTTCTGCATGGCAAGCAGACGTTCTACCACTGAACTACACCCGCTCGCTCGTCCCGTCAACAGGGGTTCAGCACGGCTTAAACTAGCAGAATTCACCCGGACTGTCAACCGCAGCGACCGAGGACGATCGCTGAAGCCGGGGCCGAGGGGATCGTCCGAAGGAGCCTAAAGCGGTGATTCAGACGGAGAGGGGGCCGGATGAGGGCATCCTCGAAGAGGACGGCTCGCGATGTCTGAGCCTGCTATCCTGAGGGCTGGTCTGGATCCCGCGAGTTTCGCGAGCCGCCGAGCCCGGCCCTCTCGCAGGCGCCCGGAATCACCGCAGCGACCGAGGACGATCCCCGAGGCCCCTCTAGCGGACGGCGATCAGCTGGATCTCGTCGCCGATCGCGACCGCGTCCCGGGCCGAGAGGATCTTGACGGTGGACGTCGCCCCGCGCACGTCGATGATGATGGCGCTGGCGACGGCTTCGCGGGGCAGGTCGGGGCGGGCCCGGTGGAAGACGTTGATCCTGTCGCCGATCTGGACACAGTGCTGGCGCCCCAGGCTGATCGAGACCCACTGCCCGGCGGCCGCGATGTGGAAATCGTGCTCGACGTAAACGACCTCTCCGGTGATGCCGGCGGCGGGATCGAGGTCGCCGAAGCCGTCGTCCTTGCCGATCTCCCCCTCCTCTTCCTCGAAGGGCAGGAGATAGTCGCCCACCCGGACGGGGCCGCAGCCTCGCTCGACCTTGGCCGTGGCCATCTCCGCTTCGAGCCGGACGATCCTGGCCCGGGCGTGGCGGCCGGCCACATAGCCGTAGGGCGCGATCTTCTCCCGCAAGCCGATGATCTGGAACAGCTGGCCGATCTCGATCCCGTGGATGGCCCCTTGGTTGATATAGATGACGTCCGCGTCGCTGAAAATATGCTTTTCGTTCATCAGCTCCGCGCCGATGATGCGGATCTCGGGCAGGGGCTTGCCGTCCTCGAGCATATAGAAGGAGCAGTAGAGATCCGAATCCGTGATCAGCTGGTAATATTCGTCGAAGATCTTCGGCCTCGCGATCTGGTCCTGGGCGAACGGGCGGCCCGGCACGAGCAGGACCGCGCCCAAAAGGATGAGAGACACGAAAGCCACGGACAGACCTGTCTTCTTGTTCATGATCATACCTCTCGGCCGATGTCGTTCCACTTGGGGGTATTATAGATATCCGCCCGCGCGTCTGTCAACATCAAGTTAGCGGCCCCCGATGGACAAATATCCGCCAATCGCATACAATGAGTCCTTCCATCAGAGTTAGTCGTGCCGAAGGACCCGATGTCCCAAAAAATCAAGGTCGGCCTGATCTTCGGAGGGCGGTCGGCGGAACACGAGATCTCCCTCCTGTCGGCTTCGGCTATTCACAGCAACCTCGAGAAAGCCGGATTCGCGGTCCGCTCGATCTACATCACCCGGGACGGCCTCTGGAAGACCGTGCCCGGCCCCGTCCGGGACCCGGCCCAGCTGGCCTGCGGCCGGGCTTTTTCCTTCCTCCCCTGGAAAAAGGGCGAGTCCGGGCGCGTCCCCGCGGTGGACATCTATTTTCCGGTCCTCCACGGCCCCTACGGGGAGGACGGGACGATCCAGGGGCTGCTCGAGATGGCCGGCGTTCCCTACGTCGGGGCCGGTGTCCTGGGCTCGGCCTTGGCCATGGACAAGGCCGCGGCCAAGTCCGTGCTCCGCGACCGGGGCTTTCCCGTCCCGCCCTGGATCGCGATCACCGAGACGGAATGGATGGCCGGCAAGGGCCGGGTTCACCGGAGGATCCGGGACGGCCTGCCTTTCCCCGTTTTTGTCAAGCCCTCGCGGCTCGGTTCGAGCGTCGGCATCACCAAGGTCCGTGAGGCCGCGGGCCTGGGACCGGCTCTCGAAACGGCCTTCCGCTACGATGCCAAGGCCCTCGTCGAGAAAGGGATCGCCGGCCGGGAACTCGAATGCAGCGTCCTGGGCAACGAGGCCCCGGAGGCCTCCCTGCCGGGCGAGATCATCCCGCACCGGGAGTTCTACGACTACCGGGACAAGTACGTCGAGGGCAGGACCCGGCTCCTCGTTCCGGCCCCGCTGTCCCGCCGGACGACCGAGAGGGTCCGCCGGCTGGCCGTCGAGGCCTTCCGGTCCTTGGACGGATCGGGGCTGGCCCGTGTGGATTTCTTTCTCGAACGGGGCACCGGCCGCGTGTTCATCAACGAGCTCAACACCATGCCGGGCTTTACGGAGATCAGCATGTTCCCCAAGCTCTGGGCGGCGACCGGCTTGCCTTTCCCCCGGCTTCTCGCCCGGCTGGTCGAGCTGGGGTTCGAGCGTCACCGGGGCCGCAAGGCCTGCCTCGAACGAGGCGACTGATGCGCATCTTGGGGATCGATCACGGGGACCGCCACGTCGGCCTGGCCTTGAGCGACCCGCTCCTGATCACGGCCCAGCCGCTCCGGACATACGAGCTGACGGGCCACGAGAAGACCGACCGGGTATATTTCCAGGAGCTCGTGTCTCGTCACGAGGTCGGCGAGATCGTCATCGGCGATCCCCTGCGCATGGACGGGACCTCGGGAACGAGAGTCGAAAAGACCCGCCTCTTCGCCGCCTGGCTGAAGAAAGCCGTCGGCAAACCCATCTTCTTCATGGACGAGAGGCTGACGACCAAACAGGCCGGGCACATCCTTCGCGAAGAGAACATCCGCGGGCGGAAGAAGAAGAGCCGCGAGGACCAGGTCTCGGCCGTCATCATCCTGTCGACCTACCTCGAGCAGAAGCGTGGCCGGAGCGATGCGGGCGAGACCGGTTAGGGCGGCCCTTGCGGCCGCCGTCCTGCTCCTTCCGGCCCCCGCCGCATGGCTGACGCGCGAGCTCAACAGGCCGTTCCCCGGTCCGGGGGGCAGCGTCATCTTAGAGGTGGAAAAGGGCCGGAGCGCCCGCTCCGTGGCCGTCAGCCTGGCCGACAAGCGGGTCGTCCGCACCTCCCTGGCCCTGAGGGTCGCCTTCGGCCTTTATGGGCCTGCGGAGAGGATCAAAGCCGGGGAATACGAATTCTCGTTCCCCCTCAACGCCAAGCAGGCCCTTTTCAAGCTCTACGAAGGACGGACCTATCTTCATCCCGTCACGGTGCCCGAAGGCCTGACGGGCGCAGAGATGGAGGCCGTCCTGCGGGATCAGGTCCCGGGGGGAGCGGACTCGTTCCGGACGGCCTTTCTCCAAACCGGCCTGATCTCGGATTGGGACCCCGAGGCCCGGGACCTCGAAGGCTACCTTTTCCCCGACACCTACCGGGTCCCCAAGAGAGCGACGGCCGCGGACCTCGTGGAGGCCATGGTCGGGCAATTCCGGAAGGTCTTCGACGACGGCCGCCGGGCCCGGGCGGCAGAGCTCGGGCTGAGCGTCCGGGACGTCGTCACCCTGGCCTCGCTCATAGAAGAAGAAACCTCCCTCGACGGGGAGCGGGCCCTCGTCTCGGCCGTTTTTCACAACCGCCTGAAGATCGGCATGAAGCTCGACTGCGACCCGACCGTCATCTACGCTCTCAAGCTCGAAGGCCGCTACACGGGGCGCCTTCTCTTGCGCGACCTCAAGTTCCCCTCGCCCTACAACACCTACCTCCGGGCGGGACTTCCCCCCGGCCCCATTTCGAACCCGGGCGAACCCTCGCTCCACGCGGCCCTTCATCCCGCGCCGGAAAAGTTCCTCTATTTCGTCTCGCGCAACGACGGCAGCCACCGGTTCAGCCGGACGTTCGCCGAACATCTCGAAGCCGTCCGGGAGTACCGGGAGTTGAAAAAAAAATGAAATTTGATATATTACCTCATCCTTTCCGCCCCCAGCGAAAACCGTAAGGGACGTTTCGAGAGGCCGTAAAAAACCTTTACGCGTCCGGCGGGTTTCAAGGCTGTGACAGAGAGGTCCAGCCTGAAAAGTTGGCATGTTAATTGCTCTATACGGGGTGGAATGGAAAGAGGTATTTCCAAAGGAGGAAAAATGAAAGCTTCCAGAACCATCCCGGCCGTGCTCGCGCTCGTCTTCGTCATCGGCATCCTCGCCGGTCCGTTGCAAGCCGTGCCCGGCATCCAGGGCAAAAAGCCCGCCGCCAAGCCCGAGGCCAAGCCTCAGATGCCCAAGGAGGTCATGGCCGTTATCGAGGAAGGCCTGGCCACCCGCCAGGGGCGCCAGGACATCCCGTTCAGCTTCTACAAGCATCTCGTCCTCCCCGCCCAGGGGACCAATCTCTATCCCGTGTTCTTCTTCAAGGCCAAGAACGGGGACCTGGGCTTCGCCCCGTCGGCCTCCGGTTCGGGAGAGATGGAGACGACCCTCAACGTCATCTTCGAGGTCTTCCAGCAGGAAGCCGGGACGCCCAAGCCCATCATGTGGGGCAAGTCCCAGTCCCTCCTGAAGGTCGAAGGTGAAGGCTACAGCGCGGAAGGAGAAGGCTGGTATTCCTTGGGGCTGGCCATGCCCGCGGGGAAATACACTCTGGCCCTCGTCCTGCTGACCCCCGACATGAAGAAGATGAGCGTCGCCTACCACGACGTCACCCTCCCGGGGCCTGAGGCCTTCGAGTCCGCACTCTGGCCGACGGATCCGGTCATCGTGACGGGCATGGAACAGATCGAGCCCGACACGCGGCCGACCGTCCACCGCGGCTTCTTCACTTGGGGCGCCATCAAGTTCGTTCCCAACGAAGCGAAGGCCGTCGCGTCCGGCGAGAACCTGGAGGTCTTCTTCTTCGTCCTCGGCGCCGCCATCAAGGACCCCACCGCGCCGAGACCGGCAAACGAGCTCGAGGTCAACTTCGAGGTCCTCGGAGAGGACGGCACGGCGGCCATCAAGTGGGCGCCGCAGACCTACGAGGCCTACTTCGTCAATCAGCCGCTGCCCCTCGTCCAGACCCTCCAGACAACGGACGGCGACGGCAACATCGTGAAGAAGGAACAGAAACCCCTGGCGGCGGGAAAGTACACGCTTCTCGCCAAGGTCGCCGACAAGGTTTCCGGCAAAACGGCGGAAGCCAAAATGCCTTTCGAGGTCAAGTAGGGTCAGGCCTCCGAACGGCCGACATCTCAAGGGGCCGCCCCGCGGGGCGGCCCTTTTTTTTATTTCTTGAGGAACTCGACGAGCTGTTTGGCGATGCCGGCCTTTTCGTGGTCGGGGGCCAGCTCGAGGAACTTCTCCAGCGCGGCCCGCGCTTCCGGGACCTTGTTCTGACCGATGAGGATCGTGCCCGTCTGGTAATAGGCGTCCGCGTAATCCGGTTTGAGCTCGACGGTCTTCTGGAAGTGCAGGAGCGCGGCCTCGGGCTCCCCGGTGTTGACGAGACAGACGCCGAAATTGAAGTGGGCGTCCGGGTCGTCGGGGCTCAGGCCGGCGGCCTTATCATAGAACGGCTTGGCCTCGGCGAACCGACCCTCGCGGGCCAGGGCCTCCCCAGTCTCCTTGTTGGTGCTGTAGCTTTCGGGGCTGAGCTCGACGGCCTTGCGGAACGCGCCCAGGGCCTCCTCGGGTTTGTCGGCTTTCTTGTACGACAGGCCGAGGTTGAGAAAATATCTCCAGTTGGACGGATCGAGCTGAACGGCCTGCTCGTAGGCCGAGGCCGCTTCGGGGAACCGCTGGTCGGCGTAGAGCTTGCTGGCTTTGAGGAACAGCTTGTCGGCCTCGGAGTAGGTCTTTTCGAGGGCGGCCTCCACGGACTTGAGCGTCAGCTCGTACACGGCCTCACCCGCGACGCCGATATGGATCTCCTGGGACTCGGGCGCGAAGCCTTCTTTCTTGACGGTCATGACGTAATAGCCGGGCATCAGACCGATCTGGAGGAAACGGCCCTGTTTGTCGGTCCTGATATCGTAGTACACGGAGGCCGTCCTCTGGGAGACGATGGACACCTCGGCCTTTTCCAGGGGATTGCCCTCCGGGTCCAGAACCCGGCCGGTCACGCGGCCCTGGAATTGGGCCCAGCCGGCGGTCAGGGTCAAGGTCACAAGCAGCGTCAGGACGATCGTTCTTTTCATGATGGATGACTCCTATCGGGTATCAATTCGCTTTTTCGTTCTTTCCTCCAGCTCCTTGACCGCGGGCTGGTCGGGAAGCAGGGCCAGCGATCTCTGGAGGAGCGGCAGCGCTTTTTCGGGACGTCCGAGGGCCAGGTAGCACTCCGCGGCCAGGTTCAGGACGGGGACCTCGGTGGCCTCGGCCATGATCTTCTCTAAATAGACCAGGGCCCGCTCCCACTCTTTCAAGCCCGCATGGCCGAGGGCGATGACCTTGGCCGTTTCGCGCCCCGGGAAGCGCTCGTACAGGGGAACGGCCTGCTCGAGCGACTCCCGCAGGAGCCCCAGGCCGAAAAGGGATTTGGCCAAGAGCAAACGGGTGTCGGGGTCGTCCTTGGCTTGAAGAGCGTCTTCCAGGGCCCTGCGGGCCCGGCCGTGGTCCCCGGCCAGGAAATATTGGGTCCCCAGGATCTTGAGATGCTCGGGGCCGGGGAACGGCCCGTGAAGACGGGCGTAAGCCCAGGGGGCGACCGGGAAAGGCTGGGCAAGAAGGATGAAATTCTCCTTCTCCGTGACCAGCTTCCCGCCTCCCGGGGCCAGGGCCGAGATCTCCGCCCGGTAATACCCCGGCTTGATGTCGGCCAGGGGGAGACGGCCCGTCACGGCCAGCGTTCCGGGGCCGCCCCGATGGGACTCGACCGCGTCAAGCGGGAAAACGCCCGCGCTCTGGTTCGAATCGAGCGAGACGACGTCGAGGACGAAGGACGGCCGGGCCGGGGAGCCCGCCCCGTCGAAACCCCAGGCCTGGATGAAAACCCCCAGCGTTTCGGCCGGAAAGAATTCGTTCCTGGCCCCGACAAGATACTCGAAGCCGTCGAAGACGAAGGCCTTCATGTTGTTCCTCCGGGCCTCCGGAACGGCGCTTCGGGTGTGATAGAGCAGCGGGGAGCTGAGACCCGGCCCGCCCGCGCCGGGGGCCGTGACCCGGACCTCGAAAGAGGTGAAATCCCGGGCCGTCTTGTTCTTCAGCAAGAACTGGAGCTTGAGCGGGCCGGGGATGACCGGGAGGATGTCCTGGAAGGCGAAACGTCTCCTCTCGTTGGCTTTGTACTGCTCGGGCGTCATCCGCAGGGGGATCTCCTCGGTTCTCTCGAACACGGCCGTCCCCCGGGCGTCTTCGACCCTCAGGACGAGCTCGAAGCTGGCGTAGATCGAGCCGCCCTGCTGGCTGAAGTTCATCTTCTCGGGCTCGATGGACCAGTGGAGGAAGGTCTGGCCGCCCTCCCGGAAGAGCTTGACCTGATGGGCGCTGTCGAAGTAGCGGTCCAGATAATCGGTTTCCACGACATCCTTGAAGGCCAGGTAGTTGCGGGCGTAGCCGTCCGCATATTTCCTTTCCGGGAGCCTCCTGACCGAGGCGATGATGGTTTCGGACGAGAAGGCTTCCGTCCCGACGGGGGCCTCTCCGGGCAGGTAGCTCAGGGTCGCGCTGGCCAGCTCCCCGCTGACCTGTTGGACGGTCTTGTAGGCGCCGGCGCGGTCCGCCGTGCCGCTGTGGAGGGAGGGCACGACAAGCCTCTCCGGGCCCTCGGCCCCGGGATAATAGAGGCGGAAATCGCCGACCCCTTGGGGCTGGTAGAAGATGAGGTAGAAATACCCGGGCAGGCCGTATTCCGGCTCGCCTTTATAGAACCAGAGCTCCAGGGGCCAGATCTGGGATTGCGTCGTGTATTGATATCGCTCGAGGGGCGGCCCCAGGAGCACGTAGTGGAAACCGCGGTCGCTCTGGCTGCCCCGCCCGTGCGAGCCGATCCCGAAGTAGGTGTCGGCGAACCGGATCCGCTCGTAGTACTCCTTCCGGAACTCGTTCTCCGAGGTGTCTGGGGACGGGTCCCGGCTCTTCCAGAAGAAGCGGATGAACGTCTCCCGCTCCTGCGGGGTGGCCAGCTTCATGAAGACCTCGCGCTCGACGCGGGTGATGATCGGGCCAACGTCCTCCAGCCAGAGCTTCTGTTCGGGAAGGAGCGCGGCGGCCTTTTGGCCCGGATATCCGGACATGGCCAGAAGAGCGATCGCCAAAGCCATGGCGGCGGCCGCCGCCGGCGTTCTTCGCCTCTCGGTCTTCATCAGAACTACGATAGCACACGCCTGTTGAAGATTCAAACGCCCGGCCGGCCGGCAAAAGAATTAACTTGAATTAATCCGGAATTTTGGATTAAATTCAAAATATTGGGATTACCGTCTCAACTGAGACGAGCGGATGTTGTTGATTTTATTACTGAAAGACGGCCAATCGTCTTGGCACCTAAATTGCATAGCTACAGGGATATGAATTTATCTACGGAGGAGGTGAGAATCGAAGAGGGCCTGATCCCACAAGCGTCACACGCAATTATTTCAGTTAACCAACAAAGGAGGAATGTATGAAAAGAAAATTCATTGTCGTATTGGCCGTCGCCCTCCTGTGCGCGCCCCTGGCCTTCACCCAGTCCAGGGAAACCGGAGCCATCCGGGGGTTCGTCCTCGACGAACAGAACACCCCGCTGCCCGGCGTCAACGTCTCGCTCTCAGGCGCCAACTTGATGGGCGTGCGCTCGGTCGTCACCGACGCCAACGGCGAGTTCCGGTTCCCGGCCCTGCCGCCCGGGACCTATCAGCTCAAGGCCGAGCTCGCGGGCTTCGGCTCGATCATCCAGGAGAGCGTCCGCCTGACCTCGACGACCACTCTGACCCTGGACCTGGTCATGAAGCCGGCCGCGCTCTCGGAGGAGATCACGGTCATCGCCCAGTCCCCGACCGTCGACGTCAAGTCCACGGAGACGGCCTCGGTCACCCTGACCAGTGAGATCCTCAGGAACATGCCGTACAACCAGTTCACGGCCAACATCGTCAACCTGGCCCCCGGTGTCAACAACAACGTTGCCTTCGGCGCCTCGGCGAACACCGGCATCGCCTATACCATGGACGGCGTCAACGTCGCCGACCCCGAGGGCGGCTCGGCCTGGGTCTTCTCGGACCACAACATCATCGAGGAGGCCAAGATCATGGGC
>JAWOHF010000010.1:0-6830 GCA_046496285.1 Candidatus Aminicenantota bacterium | reverse complement strand
GGCCTTCCGGGAGGCCGACTTCGTCAAGACCCTCATCCTGGAAACGCTCAAGCTCTGGCCGGACCGCGGTCAGGCCCTCAACCTGACCCTGCCGGCGGCCGTGCAGAAGGATTTCGAGGGCTGGACCAAGAACGCCGTCAAAGGCGCCCTGTCCGCGGAGGTCAAGGTCGATTACAGCCCGGCCATGAAGAGCGGATTTTCCATCGCCCCGGCCGGCGGCACATACAAGATAAGCTTCACCGACGAGGATTTCGCCGGCCTGTTCAAGACCTTCCTGCGCCCGCGGGTCCAGCGGCTTCTGTTCGAGGCCTGACGGGGTCCCATGCGCAAAGAGTATTACTACTTCGTCGCCGGCCTGCCCGATATCGGGTTCGAGGATGGCAAGCTGCCCCTGGCGCCGGAGGGATTTTTCCGGGAGGCCGAAACCCATCTCGACCGCGGAGACCTTGAACGGCTCAGGCTGTTCCTGCTTCCGGACGAGATCGAAAACCTCCTCGCCGTCCTCTTCAAGACCGGCCGGGAGACGGGCGGCGACGCCCTGGTCAGCCGGGACGAGTGGCAGGCTTTCGCCGACTCGCTCAAACCCGACCAGGAGCCGGGGCAGTCTCAGGCCCCGGCGGCCTTCGAGCGCCTGCCGGCCTTCGTCGCCGAGCTCACGGCCGAGTTCCTCCGGGACGAGGCGGTCAAGTCGCGGCCCGAGTGGGAGCTCAGGTTCTTGCGGGCCTTCCACGAGCACGCCGAAGGGCTCCCCGAGGGCTTCCTCCGGGAGTGGTTCGCCTTCGACCGCGACATGAGGAACGTCCTGGCCGCCCTGGCCGGGAGGAAGGCCGGCATCCCTTATGCCGACCATCTGGTCGGGACGGGTGAGGCGGTCGAAAAGCTCCGGACCAGCCAGGCCCCCGACTTCGGTCTGGGACGGGAAGCCCCCCTGGTCGAGACCCTCTCCCGGATCATGGACCAAACCGACATCGTCGACCGCGAGCGGGCCCTCGACGCCCTGCGCTGGAAATGGATCGACGGCCGGAACTTCTTCGAGTATTTCACCGTCGACCGCGTCATCGGCTATTACGCCCAGCTCCGGATCCTCGACCGCTGGGCCCGTCTCGACCCGGAATCCGGGCGGGCCGTGTTCTTCGAGACGCTGTCGGCCCTCGAGGCGAGCTTCCGGTTCCCCGAGGATTTTTCCTTGACGCCGAACCGGCGGGACAACGATGAGCAGAGAAGGGAACTCCGATGACCCGAGGCACCGTTAAAGGCATCATTGCGAACCTGGCCCTGATCGAGGTCGACGGCCCGGTCTCGCAGAACGAGATCTGCGCCATCGAGCACGAGGGCGTCAAGCTGATGTCGGAGGTCATCCGGGTGCTCGGCGACATCGCCTACGCCCAGGTCTTCGAGAGCACGCGCGGCCTCAGGCCCGGCAGCCCCGTCGAGTTCGCCGGCCACATGCTGGAGGTCAAGCTCGGGCCCGGGATGCTGTCCAAGAACTACGACGGCCTGCAGAACGACCTCAACAAGATGGAGGGCGTCTATCTCCAGCGCGGCGAGAGGACCAACCCCCTGGACGACGACGCGAAGTGGCGCTTCACGGGGCTGGTCAAGCCGGGAGACACGGTCCAGGCCGGGGATTGGCTGGGGGAGGTCCCGGAGAGCTGGATCACCCACAAGATCATGGTCCCGTTCTCCCTGTCCGGGTCGCTCCAGGTCAAGTCTGTGGCCCCGGCCGGCGAGGTCACGGTCAACGACACGATCGCCGTCCTTCTCGACGCGGACGGCCGCGAAGTCCCGGTGACCATGGTCCAACGCTGGCCCGTCAAGCTGCCCATCCGGGCCTTCGCCGAGAAATTCCGCCCGCACCGCCTGATGGAGACGGGCATCCGGACGATCGACACCCTGAACCCGATGTGCGAAGGGGGCACGGGCTTCATCCCCGGGCCCTTTGGCGCCGGCAAGACCGTCCTCCAGCACAGCATCTCCAAGAACGCCGACGCCGACATGATCATCGTCGCCGCCTGCGGCGAGCGGGCCAACGAGGTCGTCGAGCTGTTCGTCGAGTTCCCGAAGCTCGAGGACCCGCGGACCGGCCGCAAGCTGATGGAGCGGACGATCATCATCTGCAACACCTCGAATATGCCGGTCGCGGCCCGCGAAGCCTCGGTCTATACGGCCATGACCATCGCCGAGTACTACCGGTCGATGGGCCTCAAGGTGCTCCTCCTGGCCGATTCGACCTCGCGCTGGGCCCAGGCCCTGCGGGAGATGTCCAACCGCATGGAGGAGCTGCCCGGGCCGGACGCCTTCCCCATGGACCTGCCGGCCATCATCTCCAACTTCTACTCCCGGGCCGGCATCGTCCGGCTGAACAACGGGGGATCCGGCTCGATCACCTTCATCGGCACGGTCTCGCCGGCCGGCGGCAACCTCAAGGAGCCGGTCACCGAGTCCACGAAGAAGACCGCCCGCTGCTTCTACGCCCTGTCCCAGCAGCGGGCCGACAGCAAGCGCTACCCGGCCGTCGATCCCGTCGACTCCTACTCCAAGTACCTCGAGTATGAGGAGGTCATCGAGTACCTGAACGCCAACGTCGCCCCCGACTGGGTCGACCAGGTCCTGTTCGCCAAGGACGTCCTGCTGCGCGGCAAGGAGGCCTACGAGCAGATCAACATCCTCGGCGACGACGGCGTCCCCCTGTCCTACCACGACAAGTTCTGGAAGTCCGAGCTCATCGACGCCATCGTCCTCCAGCAGGACGGCTTCGACAAGATCGACCAGTCGACGCCCATGGAGCGCCAGCGCACCATGCTGGAGCTCATCCTGGGCGTCTGCCGGACGGAATTCGACTACGAGACCTTCGACGACGTCCGGCCCTTCTTCGCCCAGATGATCAACTTCTGCAAGCAGATGAACTACTCGGAGTTCCGGTCGCCGGGATTCCAGCGCTTCGAGAAGGAGCTCCGCGACCTCGTCGCCCAAAGGAAGGTGAAACAATGACGGCCATGGCCTTCCAGCGCATCTACACCAAGCTTCACCAGATCACCAAAGCGACCTGTTCGGTCCGCGCCGAGGGCGTCGGCAACGAGGAGATGGCCGTCGTCGGCGGCCGCCCGGCCCAGGTCGTCAAGATCGCCGGCGACATGGTCACCCTGCAGATCTTCTCCGGCACGGAGGGCATCGGCACGGACGCCGAGATCGTCTTCCTGGGGCGGCCGCCCGTCCTCAAGGTCTCCGACCAGCTGGCCGGCCGGTTCTTCAACGCCTACGGGAAGCCCATCGACGGCGGCCCGGAGATCGAGGGCGCCGAGATCGAGATCGGCGGGCCGTCGGTCAACCCCGTGCGCCGCATGCAGCCCTCCGAGCTCATCGCCACCGGGATCGCCGGCATCGACCTCAACAACACCCTGGTCACCGGCCAGAAGATCCCCTTCTTCGCCGACCCCGACCAGCCCTTCAACCAGGTCATGGCCCTGGTCGCCCTCCGGGCTCGGGCCGACAAGATCATCCTCGGCGGCATGGGCATGTCCCACGACGACTACCTCTTTTACAAGAGCACTTTCGAGAACGCCGGGGTCCTCGACCGCATCATCTCCTTCGTCAACACGACCGAGGACCCGCCGGTCGAGCGGCTGCTCGTGCCGGACATGGCCCTGGCGGCGGCCGAGTATTTCGCCCTCGAAAAGCACGAGAAGGTCCTGGTCCTGCTGACCGACATGACCCTCTACTGCGACGCCCTGAGCATCGTCTCCAACCGCATGGACCAGATCCCGTCCAAGGACAGCATGCCCGGGTCGCTCTACAGCGACCTGGCCAAGCTCTACGAGAAGGCCGTCCAGTTCCCCGACGGCGGCTCGATCACCATCATCGCCGTGACCACCCTGTCGGGGGGCGACATCACCCACGCCATCCCCGACAACACCGGCTACATCACCGAGGGCCAGCTCTACCTGCGCCGCGACACGGACATCGCCAAGGTCATCATCGACCCGTTTCGCTCGCTGTCGCGCCTGAAACAGCTGGTCATCGGCAAGAAGACCCGGGCCGACCACCCCCAGGTCATGAACACGGCCGTGCGGCTCTACGCCGACGCGGCCAACGCCAAGACCAAGCTCGAGAACGGCTTCGACCTCTCGGACTACGACGAGCGGACCCTGAAGTTCGCCCGGGAATACTCGGAACGGCTGCTGGCCATCGACGTCAACGTCGACACCGAGCGGATGCTCGACATCGCCTGGGAGCTCTTCAAGCGCCACTTCCGGAAGGCCGAGATCGGCATCAAGGAAGAGTTCATGAACCTCCACTGGAAGTGAGCATGGCCCTCAAGTTCCAATACAACAAGACCGCCCTGCAGGCCATCGACAAGCAGCTCCGGGTGCGGGTGCGGGCCCTGCCGACCCTGAAGAACAAGGAGTCGGCCCTGCGTTACGAGGTCCTTAAGGCCCGGGAGCGGGCCCAGGCCCTCGACCACGAGATCGAAACCAGGCTGGCGGAGTCGGACAAGATGGCCCGCCTCTGGACCGAGTTCGACCCCTCGCTCGTCAGGGTCCGGGACGTCGCCATCCAGACCCGCAAGATCGCCGGGGTCAAGATCCCGGTCCCGGGCGAGATCGATTGGGAGATCCGCGACTTCAACCTGTTCACCGCCCCGGCCTGGGCCCTGGAGGGGGTGCGGGTCCTCAAGGACATCTCCCGGCTGCAGATCGAGCGCCGCTTTTTCGTCCGCAAGATGCAGATCCTGGACCACGTCCGGAAGAAGACGACCCAAAAGGTCAACCTCTACGAGAAGGTCCAGATCCCGGCCTTCGAGGATGCCATCCTCAAGATCAAGCGCTTCCTCGAGGACGAGGACAACCTGTCCAAGGCCGCCCAGAAGATCCTCAAGAACCGTCTGCTGAGCGAGAGCGCGCCATGATCGAGAGGATGCGGCGCTACACCTTCGTCCTTCATCGCCTGGATTACGCGAGCTTTCTCGCGGAGCTGCAGGCCCTCGGCATGGTCCACCTCATCCGGAGCACGGAGACCAAGACCGAGGCCCTGACACGGAACAGCGAGAAGGTCGGGCGCTATGCGGCGGCCGTCAAGTTCCTCAAGCCGTATCTCGCCGGGGTGGCGGGCGGGGGGACGGGAGAGGAGCTGAAGGGCCGCGATCCCGCGGAGGCTTTGGCCGGGATCGAAAAGGCCGGGGAGGAGAAGGACAAGCTCGTCCGCCGCCGGGAAGCCCTGGCCAGGGAGATCGCCGATCTCGAACCGTGGGGCCATTTCCGGCCCGAGGACGTCCGGCGGCTGGCGGAGGGCGGGGTGGCCGTCGATCTCTACACCTGCCCGCGGAACCGCTTCAAGGAGGAGTGGCGCGAGGGCCACGCCGTCGAGATCATCCGGGAACAAGCCGGGATGATCCATTTCGCGGTCTTCCGGAAGGAGGAGGAGACCGTCTGGATCGACGCCGACCCGTTCCCCCTCCCCAAGCGGACCTTGGCCGAGAAGGAGCGTGAGCTCGAGGAGGTCGACGAGCGGCTGGCGGGGATCGAGACATCCTTCCGGGAGGGCGTGGAGGCCGCCGCCGGGATGTTCCAGACGGAGATCGGGCGGCTGGCGGCCGAATACGCCTACGAGGACGCCCTCCTGCAGGGCGTCCCCGAAGCCGGCGACGAGGTCGTGATCGTCCGCGGCTGGATCCCGGCCCGGCTGGAAGGCCGGCTGTTGGACCGCCTCGGGAGCAGGGGCGTCCTCCACATCGCCGAGGACCCGGCCGAGGAGGACCGGCCGCCGGTCCTGCTGAGGAACAGCCGGTTCTCGCGCCTGTTCGAGCCCATCAGCAAGATGTTCATGCTGCCGTATTACCGCGAGTTCGACTTGACCCCGTTCTTCGCCCCGTTCTTCATGCTGTTCTTCGGCTTCTGCAACGCGGACCTGTCGTACGGCGTCGTCCTCATCGTCCTCGGCGCGCTGCTCAAGGCCAAGGCCAAGAACGAAGCGGCCAGGAGCATGTTCACCCTGGTCCAGGTCTTCGGCGTCGCGTCGATCGTCATGGGCTGGCTGACCGGCACCGTGCTCGGCTACGACCTCAAGGCGGCCGGGGAGATCGGCAAGCTCGTCCTCATCCGGTCGACCGATCAGATCTTCAATTTCGCCTTGCTTTTGGGGGCCATCCAGATCCTGTTCGGGGTGGCCATCAAGGCCGTCAAGCTGATGAGGCAGAAGGGGCTCCTGCACGGCGTTTCCGCCTGGGGGGCCTTCCTGTTCCTGCTCGGGGTCTCGGTCATCGGCTCGACCCAGCTGGGGGCCCGGCCGGGACGGCTCGGGGACTACGCGAAATACGCGATCGTGGCCGGGCTGGCCATGATCTTCCTGTTCAACTCGCCGCGCAAGAACATCCTGGTCAACCTCGGCATGGGCGTCTGGATGCTGTACAACCTGGTGACCGGGTTCTTCGGCGACATCCTGTCCTACATCCGCCTGTTCGCCCTGGGCGTGTCGAGCACGATCCTGGGGATCGTCGTCAACGCCATGTCCCAGCAGCTGGCCGCGGTGCCGGTCGTCGGGTGGCTGTTGTTCCTGGTCCTCATGGTCTTGGGGCACGGCCTGAACCTGGCCCTTGGGGCCCTTGGCGGATTCGTCCATCCCATGAGGTTGACGTTCGTGGAGTTCTACAAGAACGCCGGGTTCGACGGGCCCGGCCTGGAATACCGCCCGTTCGGCAAGCTGCAATCGGTCAAATGACGAGGAGGGAATCATGAGTTCAATAGTCGCCTGGATCGGAATGGGCCTGATGGTCGCCCTGAGCGGCATGGGCAGCGCTTTCGGAACCGCCATCGGCGGGCGGGCTTCCATCGGCG
>JAWOHF010000350.1:0-6254 GCA_046496285.1 Candidatus Aminicenantota bacterium | reverse complement strand
GGCCAAGAGCATCCTCGAATCCATCAAGAAGTAGGTTCTTCTCCCGTTCCCGGGGATTTGGTGGAATAGGTGATGGCGATAGGTATCCCCCCTAGCCCCCCAAACCCCCGGGAACCTGTCCCGACGGTTCCCCCGTCGCCGAAGCGCCGGGGCCCCCTCCGCTATGGGGGTCTTCAGGGGGATACCTATCGCCATCACCTATTCCATATTCCCCGGAAGCGAGAGAAGAACCCATACAGAAAAGCAAAAAAAAGCCCGCCCCCCGGAGGGGGCGGGCTTTGTGCGTCTGCTTCCGCTTAGAACTTCAACAGCTTAGAACGAGAGGCGGAGTCCGAGCCTGGCGCCCCAGCTTCCGAACCGGGAGGTCCATTCGCCGTAGCGGATGTTCTTCCAGTAGGGGTCGCCGGGGGCGTCGATGGCCGACTGCCAGTCGAAGGTCCCGGTGAGGAGATCCTCGTCATCGACACCGATGCCTTGACGGTTGATGCGCATGTCCCGGCCCTGGATGGTCTTGGTGTTGGTGACGTTGTTGACTTGGAGGTTGATGTTGACCGAGTAGCGCTGCGCGATGCGGATGCCGAGCTCGGCATAGAGGTCGGCCCACGCCGTCCACGGAAGCCGTCCGAAGTCGGCGCGGTTGTTGGGGTAGACCTCGATGCCGTTCATGAGGAGATTGCTCGACAAGGGAAGGCCGGACCGGGCGTAGCCGGTGAAGCCGAGGGTCAGGCCGAAGGGCAGCGTGTAGGAGCCGTAGGCCTTGAGGTAGTGGGTCCGGTCCTGGGGCAGCGGGCCGGCGAGCTCGTTGAGACCGAGGTCGCGCATGACGAACCAGAGGTCGTAGTAGCGCTCGACGTTCGGCGAGTTGCGGCCCCCTTCGTCGGGGCTCGACAGGCCGCCGTAGTTGCCCTCGACCCGGCTCAGGGTGTAGTTGACGCCGCCCTGCCAATTGTTGCGGAACCGCTTCTCGAGCGATACGTTCATGCCGTAGTATTCCCGCTTGGCCTTAGGGGACAGGGGGTAGTCGGGTCCGAGGTTCTCGAGGTAAATGGCGTTGATGTAGGCGCCGCCGGGGTTGGCGTTGTAGTACTGCTCACCGGCGGGGGTGGCCACGCCGATGTCCTCGATCGTCCGGATGAGGCTCTTCTGGACGAGGCGGACCGACAGCGAAACGTCCTCCATCAGCTTCTTCTCGGCGCCGAAGGAGATCTCTCTCTGGGCGACGGGCTTGAGGTCGGGATCGGTCGTGTCGAACGACGGGATGCGCCAGTCGATCGTCCCGATGTAGCGGTTGCCGAGGTCGGTCCGTTCCTGGTTGGCCCGGTCCGACGGGTCGTTGTTGTCGGCGATGGCCGTCCAGTCGGGATTGTTCAGCGCGTAGTAGTCGCTTTTCCACTTGAACCCGCCGTAGGCGCCTTCGGCCATGTACAGCTTCATGACGTCGTAGTAGATGCCGTAGCTTCCGAAGACCTTGAGGCTGGAATCGCCGAAGACGTCATAGACGATGCCCAGCCGGGGGGCCAGCTTCTGTTCGAAGCCGAACGAGATGGGCTTGATGTTGAGGTCGGGGTTGAACGAGGGGATGTACTCGCTTTCGGTCCGGACGCCGGCGTTGATGGTCAGCTTGCGGTTGATGGTCCAGGAGTCCTGAAGATAGATGGCATAGCTGTCCCTGTAGATGTCGAAGATGTAGCCGTAGGGGGAGTTCCAGCCGCCGCGGATGTAGTAGTAGCCGTAGGTCCCCGTGACGGGTTCCGGAAGGATCGGGTTATTGTACGTGCGGCCCCAATAGAAGTAGACGTTGGGCGAAACGGGCGCGTAGGACGTGTCTTCGGTGTCGCGGATCCATTGGACGCCGGCCTTCCAGGCGTGCTCGCCGCCGAGGTTGACGTAGTAATTGGCGTCGAGATTGGTCGCGAAACGTCCGTATTTCTCGCGTTCGTTGACCAGAAAGCTCCCGGTGTAGTCCGCCCATCCGGCGTAGTGCAGGAGGTCGGGGTTGTCGACGAAGAACGGGTCGGTCTCGTAGAGGTAGGCGCTGTAGGGGAAGTACTTGGTCGTCCGCCGGTTGGCGACCTGCTGGTTGGTCGTGTTCTCGTAGTGGTAGCCGGCCCGGGCGCTCAACAGGAGGTTGTTGCCGACGCTGTAGTCGACCTGGAAGGCGGCCGACCAGTTGGGATAGTCGTAGCCGTTGGCCTTGTAGTCACTGGCCGCATTGGACGTCCCGTTGATGCTCGGGAGGCTGCCGCGGTACTTGTAGAAGTTGTTGACGACGCTGGCCGAAAGCCTCATTCCGCGGACGGGCGCCGCGGTCAGCTTGAACTGGGCGTTGTAAGTATAGCCCTTCGCGTAGAAGTCATAGTAGGTCCGGGGGGGGGTGTAAAACACGTCGGGCGCGATCTCGACCGGGGCCTCGTTCGACAGGAAAAACCGCTCGGCCTGCTGGTTGGTGACGACGGGGTTGACGGCGCCGAAGAACCACAGCTTGTCCTTGAGGATGTAGCCGCCCAAATTGAAGACCAGCTCGATCCGCTTGTAGGGGTCGCGTTCGATGCCGCCGCGGTAATACAGATCGTCGTTATTGACGTACTCGAAGACCTCGTCGTCGAAGGGGCTCCAGCGGACGAAGTCCCGGCTCTTGCCCTGCATCCAGATGCTGTTGTCCTCGTAGTAGCCGATGAAATCGCCGTGGAAGGCGTTGCCGCCCGAACGGGTGATGACGTTGACGACGCCACCCATCGAGCCGCCGTACTCGGCGTTGTAGCCGGAGGCCGTGATCTTGACCTCCTCGGCGATCTCCATGACGACGTTCTGGGCGCGGGTGCCGATGTGGACCTGGTTGACGTCCGTGCCGTCGACGTACCACATGTTCTCCGTGCCCGTCGCGCCGTCGACCGACAGGCCGCCGGCGACGCCCTCAGACTGGACGCCGGGGACCGTGCTCAGCAGCCCGTCGAAGCTCCGGCTGCGGGGCAGGGACATGAAGACTTCCTTGTTCAAGACCTGGCCCTTGACCGTGCTCTTGACGTCGATCAGCGGGCTCTGCCCGATGACCGTGATCTCCTCTTCGAGGGCCGCCTGCTCGAGTATAACGTTGAGGGAGATCGTCTGGTTCATCTGGGAGACGATGCCCTCGCGCCGGAGCGTCTTGAAGCCCGGCAGAGAGAAGACCAGCGTATAGGTTCCCGACGGCATGGAGAACAGACGGTACTTGCCGTCGGCGTCCGTGACCGCCGTCTGCGCGCCGACCATCCTCGGGCTAGTCGCCTCGACCGAGACTCCCGGAAGCGGAGCCCCCTGTTCGTCGACGATCCGGCCTTCCATGACGCCCGTGGCCACCAGTTGGCCGAAGGCGACGGAGCCGGCGAGGAAGAGGACGGCGACTGCGAAAATCAGTGTTCTTTTAAGCATTCGCTATTTCCCTCCTGAAAATTCCAATCCCTGGTTCACAGCGGCCGGTTCGGCCGTTGTTTGGGCAAATCGGAGTATTGCCCCCCTTCCCATGACCTAGGTCCGATACAATCCTGAGATTCTCACCTCCTCCGCTTTGGGCATTCATGATACTCTTCCATCCTGATTAGCAATTATCATGCCAATGAATAACTTGTTTTTTTTTAACATGTTAATAAGGGCGAATCCAGAGAATTCGTGCAAAAAATTGAATGCCGTGCATTTTTTTGGATATCGGGCTCTCGTGAGACGATCAGTCGGCCGTAAGGTTCAGGGCGATCCGGGCGTGGGTCCTGGCCCCGGAAGCGGGATCCTGAAGATAGACATAGAGAACATAGCTCCCGGGCCCCAAGGACCCTGCGGGGATGCCCACGTGAATGACCTGGACGGAATCCCGGCGCTCACGGCCCTTGAGAAAGAAGGGGACCGGGACCTTTTGGCCTTTGGCCGAGTCGACCAGTTGAGCGTTGACGGTCAGGTCCGGGCCGGGCCCCGTCGTGACCTCGCAGGGGACAACGGCCGTCAGCTCCCGCCCCGCCCCGATCTCATCCATGACCGGGACTAAGTCGTCGGAATCCAGGGGATAGAGCCCCGCGCTCACGAGCGGCCCGGCCGCGCGCGGGCCCGGTGCCGTCAGCCGGTGGATGATCTCCCGGCGGGAGGCGAACAGAGCGATCGGCTGGGCCCGAAGCTCCCCAGTCCCGGTCTCGATGGCCGTCCGGGCCGCCGAGGAGACGGCGGCCGCCCCCGTGACCGTGTTCCGGATCACCAGGCGGCACCTGTAGACCCCCGGTCCGGCGTGTGCGCCGAACCGGAACAGAAAGGCCCCCGGCCCCGTGCCCGGGGCTTCGACGCGTTGCATATCGAAGACGTTGTCCTCTTCGTCCAGAACGAGGGAGATGAGCTCGAGCGCCCCGCCGGCGAGCTTGTCCGAGAGGCTGCGCGGCACCCGGCCGAGGAGGATCAGCCCGGAGCCGTCCGACAGCGAGACAGGCAGGACCTTCATGGGGAACTCCTCGGGCAGCCGGGAGAAGGCCCGCTCGTTCATGGCCAGGTCGAACAGGTGGAGCTTCCTCTCGAGCTCGGTGAACTCCAGGAAAGGCTTGGGGTTGAAGTACCCGCCCGCGCCGCGTACCTCGAGGCCCTTGCGATCGACCTCGACCCGGACCTCGTGGAAAACACCGTCCTCTTTCTCGGTGACGGAGAAGCCGAGGACGTAGTAGGCCCCGGTCAGGTCCTGGAGCCGGTCGAGGCTGCGGTCATAAGTGTCGATGTTCCCGAAATAGGCCCCCCCCGTCGTGTGGGACAAGCGCTGAAGGGAGCCCTGGCCGGTCAGTTGCTCGTCCTTGAAGACGCTGTTGTAGTCCGCGAAGACCCCCGAGCTGGAGAAGAGGCCTCTGGACCCCGAGGCGAAGGTCTGCTCGTCGTAGGCGAACAGAGAAACGACCTTGGCCGATTCCCGGGTGTCGAAGGTGTAGAAAGTGCAATCCGAGACGGCGAATTCCCGGAGAAGGGATTCGTTGTGCCCGCGGAGGACGTGGTCGCCGGCGTCGAACCTCGTCCGCCCGGCCGCGGCGCTGCCGGCTTGAGCGCCGTAGATCATGGAGCTCGGCACACCGCTCGAGAACATCAGGAAATCCTTCCGCCCCGGGACGTAGCGGAGGGCCTTGGCCAGATCGGTCAACCGGAGGATGAAGTTCTGGGCGATGGTCTTGGCCTCTTGGCGCTCCCAGCTGAAGTGCGAAGGAGAGCCCTCCTCCTGCGGCAGGGCCTCGACGGATTCCCGCCAGTATTTCTCTTCGATCTCGCTGGCCCGGCCGGAGGCCGCTTTCCGGTCGATGGCCTCGATCGTCTCCCGGGTCTTCCCGTGGTCCTTGGTCAGATATTCGCGGACCCGCAAGCCTTGGACCATGGAGTAGGTCAGGACGGCGGTCTCGTCCTCCGGGCCTACCTTGGTATCCAGGAAATCGAGGGCGGCCTCCTTGGCTTTGCCGATCCCCCGCGGGTTGTTGAAGGCGAAATCGAAGAAAAAGAAGAGCTTTCGGTTCATGGCGGGAACGGCGGCCGCGGCCGGCCCCGCGGTTTGGGGCGCGGAGGTCCTTTCTTCCTCGGCGGGCCGGATCGAGTGCCTTTCGAAGGCCGTGATCTCGACCGGCCGGCCGTTGTCGGTCACCCGGAAGTTCTCCCGGGCCAGGTCCCGAACCGGACGGCCCTTCTTGTCGACGACGGAAACCTGGATGAGCTTGAGAGTGACGCTGACCTCGTAGCGGAGGGGGCGGCCGAGCTCCTGAAGCTCCTTCTGAACGGATTGGCCGGAAGCCGATGGGATGATGATCCCGGCGGTCAGGATCAGGAGGGCCGGCCAGAAAGTCAGGTTCCGAGATCCTCTCCCATCTTCAAAGAACCTGTCGGGATCGATCTCGTCGCGCTCGCCGGTCGGCATCAGTTCACTCTATGCGGCAGTATAGAGGCGGCTTCCTTTCCTTGTCAAGGAAGCGGCGGTCCCGGCAGCGGGTGCCTGTTGCAAACGGCCTTGGGAAGGGCTATGATGGAAACGTGAACAAGCTCCTCGTTCTTTGCCTTTCGGCCTTTTTCCTGCTGGCGGCCTCGACGGCCGGCCCGGCCTCCCAAAAACCCCTTTCCCCCAAGGACCTCGAGCCCAAGTACCGGCTCTGGATGGAGGAGGAGGTCGTCTTCATCATCACCCAGAAAGAGCGGGACGTCTTCCTCCAGCTGCGGAGCAACCGCGAGCGCGATATCTTCATCGACGCCTTCTGGAAGCAGCGGGACCCGACCCCCAACACGCC
>JAWOHF010000351.1:0-8047 GCA_046496285.1 Candidatus Aminicenantota bacterium | reverse complement strand
CTGCAGTGTTTAGAACCTGCCTCATCACTGCACTGTGTTTAACAATAGCATCGTTCCCTAAATTTTGATCCGTTTTTAGCTTATCAATTTCCTCCTTCAACTGCTCTATTTCTGTCATATCTCTAACGTTTGTAATGACATAAATGATTTCACCGTTTTCATCTATAACAGGATTGCCGGTTATGATCACTTTCTTTCCAGTTTTAACAGTTTGCTCCAAAGTAATCCGTTCTTTGCTTTTTATAACAGAAGGTGTAATAATCGGTGAAAACATCCCCTGATACTCAAGCTCTTCAATATTTTTACCTATTACTTCTTCGACTCTAACTCCTGTTATCCGTTCATATGACTTGTTCACGCAAAGTGTGGTTCCATCCCTGTTAGTTACATAAATTCCATCATAAGAAAAATCAATAATCGACTGCAGTTGTTTTAGCAGTATGTAGTTTTCTGCCAGTTGACTCTTTGTTGAAAAAAGTTCTGCTGCTTCCGTTACCGCCATCGGCGGGACGGCCGGGTCTTCAGGTTCGCCAGCCATGCGTTCTTCGCACGATCGTGCGAAGGGTCCGCGGCCGGGCCGGAGCTGATCAGGGATGTCCGGCGGACGCTCCGGTCCGGACTCGAAAGCATCGGAACGACGTGAACGACGCGACGGGAGACGGAGATTGAGCACCAAGAAGCTGACCATCCAGGAGCTGGCCCGGATCCGCGAAAAGACCAAGGCCATGACCATCCTGCGGGACGGCGCCGGGCGGGCCAAGGTCACCGTCCACATGGGGACCTGCGGCATCGCCGCCGGGGCCCGGGGCATCATGGACGCCCTCCTCCGGGAGATCGAGAGCCGGGCCGTCCAGGATGTCATCGTGACCACCTCCGGGTGCGCCGGGCTCTGCAACCGGGAGCCCATGGTCACGGTCGAGATCAAGGACCGGCCCCCCGTCAAGTACGTCCAGCTGACCCCCGAAAAGATGCGCAGGATCCTGGCCGAGCACGTGCTCGAAGGCCGGGTCGTCGCCGAATACGCGCTGGCCGTCGGCAGCGAAACCATGTACTGAAGGACGAGATTGAAACACCATCGCACTCATCTGCTTGTCTGCGCCGGGACGGGCTGCGTCTCCTGCGGCGCGTTCACGCTCAAAGAGGCCCTGGAGAAGGAGGTCGCCGGGCGCGGCCTCCAGGACGAGGTCCTGGTCGTGGCCACCGGCTGCAACGGGTTCTGCGAGAGGGGCCCCATCGTCATGGTCCATCCGGAGGGCATCTTCTACCAGCGCCTGACACCCGAGGACGTTCCCTTCCTCGTCGAGGAACACCTCGTCAAGGGCCGCCCGGTCCAGAAGTTCATGTACGTCCCGCCGGCCGAAGCCAAGCCCGTCCCCAAGATGGCGGACATCGACTTCTTCAAGCACCAGCGCCTCGTCGTCCTCCGCAACCGGGGCCGCATCGACCCGGAGAAGATCGAGGAGTACATCGCCTACGACGGCTACGAGGCCATGGCCAAGGCCCTGACGGAGATGACCCCGGACGGGATCATCGCCGAGATCTCCGCGGCGGGTCTCAGGGGCCGCGGCGGCGCCGGCTTCCCCACGGGCCGGAAATGGGCCCTCTGCCGGCAGGAGAAGACCCAGCCGAAGTACATCATCTGCAACGGCGACGAGGGCGACCCCGGGGCTTTCATGGACCGCTCGGTCCTGGAGGCCGACCCCCACGCCGTGGTCGAAGGCATGGTCATCGGGGCCCGGGCCATCGGGGCGGAGAAGGGCTTCCTATATCTGCGCGACGAATATCCCCTGGCCGTCCAGCGCATGGGCATGGCCATCAATCAGGCCCGCGAGCTCGGGCTGCTGGGAAAGGACATCCTCGGGACCGGCTTCGACTTCGACCTCGAGGTCGTCCGCGGCGCCGGGGCTTTCGTTTCCGGCGAAGAGACCGCTCTCATCGCCTCCATCGAAGGCCAGCGCGCCTACCCGAGGCAGAGGCCTCCCTACCCCGCCCAGCACGGGCTCTGGGGGCGGCCGACCGTCATCAACAACGTCGAGACCTGGGCCAACGTCCCGTCCATCATTCGACGCGGGGCGGCCTGGTTCGCCGGCCTGGGGACCGAGACGAGCAAAGGGACCAAGGTCTTCTCGCTGGTCGGCAAGATCAACAACACCGGGTTGGTCGAGGTCCCCATGGGCATCCGCCTGCGGGAGATCATCTACGGGATCGGCGGCGGCATCCCCGGAGGCCGGGAGTTCAAGGCCATCCAGATCGGCGGGCCCTCGGGCGGCTGCATCCCCCGCGAGCTCCTGGACCTGCCCGTCGATTACGAAAGCCTGACCAAGGCCGGGGCCATGATGGGCTCCGGAGGCATGATCGTCATGGACGAGGACACCTGCATGGTGGACATCGCCCTCTACTTCCTGCGCTTCACCCAGGAGGAGTCGTGCGGCAAGTGCGCCCCGTGCCGTCTCGGCACCCGGCAGATGGCCGGCATCCTGGCCCGGATCGCCGGCGGCGAGGGCACGGACGACGACCTCCGCAAGCTCGAGGAGCTGGCCTTGACGGTCAAGCAGGGGGCGCTCTGCGGGTTGGGGCAGACGGCGCCCAATCCGGTCCTGTCCACTCTGCGCTATTTCCGGGACGAATACGAGGCCCATATCCGCGAGCGCCGCTGCCCGGCCAAGGTCTGCAAGAACCTGATCGCCTATGACATCGAGCCCGACAAGTGCGTCGGCTGCCTGCTCTGCCTCAAGGCCTGCCCCGTCAACGCCATCACCGGCGAGCGGAAAAAGGTCCACGTCATCGACCAGGCCGCCTGCATCAAGTGCGGGGCCTGCTTCAACGTCTGCCCGCCCAAGGTCCGGGCCGTCTCGAAACACTCGGGAGAGGGGGGACGGTCATGAACATCATCATCGACGGCCGTCCGCTCGTCTTCGACGGCCGCCCGACCATCCTCGAGGTCGCCAAGGCCAACGGGATCCTCATCCCGTCCCTCTGCGAGCACCCCGCTCTCGAACCCTACGGGGCCTGCCGGCTCTGCCTGGTCGAGATCAAGGGCCGGAGAGGCTACATCCCGGCTTGCACGACCGTCGCCGAAGAGGGCCTCGAGGTCCGCACCGATTCCCCGGAGCTCAAGTCGCTTCGCCGGGGGATCCTCGAGCTCATCCTGGCCGAACATCCCCATGCCTGCCTCATCTGCGACGAGAAGTCGTCCTGCGACGACTATAAATCCACCATCCGGAAGACGGGCGAGCCCACGGGTTGCGTGCTCTGCTCGGCCAACGGCCGCTGCCAGCTGCAGAAGGCCGTCGAGGCCGTCGGTCTCGAACGGGTCCCCTACCCCGCCCTGCGCCGGGAGGGCGAGGTCCGGCGGGACGACCCGTTCATCGACCGCGACAACAGCCTCTGCATCCTCTGCGGCCGGTGCGTCAGGATCTGCTCTGAGGTCAGAGGGGCCTCCGTGCTGACCTTCGTCGCCCGCGGTTCCGAGACCGTCATCGGCACGGCCATGGACCGCCGCCTCGTCGACTCCGGCTGCCGCTTCTGCGGGGCCTGCGTCGATGTCTGCCCGACGGGCTCGCTGGCCGACCGGAGCGTCCGCTACGAACGTCTCCCCGATTCCGAGGTCAAAGCCCTCTGCCCCTTTTGCGCCCAGGGCTGTCGGCTGAAGATCGGGCTGTGGAACGGCCGCATCGTCGAGACCGTTCCCGACCCCGAGGGTCCGGCCAACCGCGGCCAGGCCTGCGTCAAGGGCCGGTTCCTGGTGAAGACCGCCGTCCGGCATCCCCGCCGCCTGCTCCGGCCGATGGTCCGCCGGGAGGGCCGGCTCGAGGCCGCCTCCTGGGACGAGGCCCTGAACGCGGCCGCCGCAGGGCTCAAGGCGCTCGGAGACGGACAGATCGCCGTGACCGCCTCCGCCCAGAGCTCCTGCGAGGACCTGTTCGCCCTCCACCGTTTCGCCGCGGACATCCTGAAAGCCCGCTCGATCGCCGGCTCCTGGGAAGGGTCGGCCGCCGGCGCGCTCCGCGCTCACGGGCGCCGCACCGGGCAGTCCCTGGCTCTGAATTTTCAGATGGCCGACATCGGCCGGGCCGGCACGATCGTCGTGTTCGAAGAAGACCTCCCCGAGACCCAGCCCATCGTCGGCGTCGAGGTCACCCGGGCCGTCCGGAACGGGGCGACACTGGTCCACATCGGAACCGAGGCCCTGGGGGCCTCCAGCCGGGCCGCTCTCAAAGCCGCCCTCCCCGCGGGGAAAGGCCAAGCGCTCCTCAAGTCCCTGGCGGCCGCCGTCCGCAAGGTCCGCGGCGCCGCCGTCAAGATCGACGGCCCGAAGAAGCTCCGGTCCCTCGGCCTGACCCGGGGAACGCTCCTCGATATCGCCCGGGCCCTCGAGACGCGAAAGCCGGTCTTCTACCTCGTCGGCCCGGCTTTCCTCGGAGCCTTCGGCGGGCGGAGCGCGCTCGTCGAGCTCCTGAACCTGGCCGCCCTGACGGACGGCCGCATCATCCCCCTGGACGGGGAAGCCAACGGGCGCGGAGGGCTCGAGATCGCCGGCGCCTTCCCGGTCGAGCCCGCCTCCCGGCGCAAGGTCCGGGCCCTCTACCTGGCCGGCCCTTCGCCGAAGCTCGAACCGGGAGCGGCCGGGTTCGTCGTCTTCCAGGGAAGCTACGAGGATGAGAACACGGCCGCGGCCGACGTCGTCCTGCCCGAAGCGACATCGTTCGAAGCGGAAGGGACGTTCGTCAACGTCGAGGGCCGGGCCCAGCTGACCGGACCGGCGCTCGAACCGGCGGGCGAGGCCAGGCCCGGCTGGCGCATCCTGGCCGACCTGGCCGAGAAAATGGGCCGCGGGGACGTCCTGTCCTCCTCCGCCGAGGACATCCGCGAAGATCTGGCCCGCGCCGTCCCGGCCTTCGGCGCTCTCGCGACGCCCCCCCCTCCGGACCAAGGCCAATTCCTGCATGAGGAGCCGGCCTGGCCGGGGGCCGTGACCGACGCGCCCCTCACCGCCCGGGCCGCCGCTTCGGCCGGGGCCGCGCCCCGCGACCCGGACGATTACAAGGGCCTGAACCTGGCCCTCGAGAACAAGAGCCTGAAGCTCGTGCGAGGAAGACGATGCCCAAGATCCTGACCCGCGAGCGTCTCGTCCCCAACCTCCACCTCATCGAGTTCGAGGCCCCCGAAGTGGCCAGGAAGTGCCGCCCGGGCCAGTTCGTCATCGTCATGCCCGACGAGCGCGGCGAGCGCATTCCCCTGTCCATCGCCGACTGGGATGCCGGGCGCGGCTCGGTCACGGCCGTCTTCCTGTCGGTCGGGACGAGCACGCGCAAGCTGGCCGCCCTGCATGCCGGCGACGAGGTTCCGGTCTTCGTCGGACCGCTGGGCCGGGCCTCGGAGATCGGCTCCTTCGGGACCGTGGTCCTGACCGCCGGGTGTTTCGGCATCGGGGCCCTCTGGCCGACGGCCCGGGCCCTGCGGGCGGCCGGCAACAAGGTCATCGCCGTCATCGACGCCAAGGCCGACTACCTCGTCTACTGGAAGGACCGCTATCTCTCGGTCTGCGACAAGGTCCTGTTCTCGTCGCGCGACCATGCTCTGGGCTCCGGGGATTTCGTCCACAAGGAGCTCGAGAAGGTCCTCGAGGCCGAGGCCCCCGTCGGCCGGGTCATCTCCATCGGCTGCACCTATCTCATGTATTCCACGGCCCAGGCCACCAAACCCCTGGGCATCAAGACCATCGTCAGCCTCAACCCCATCATGGTCGACGGCACCGGGATGTGCGGCGCCTGCCGCTGCACGGCCGCCGGCAAGACCAAGTTCGCCTGCGTCGACGGGCCGGACTTCGACGGGCACGAGGTCGATTGGGCCGAGCTGTTCATGCGCCGGAAATCCTATTTCGACGACGAGATCCGGTCGCTCTGCCGCTTCGAGGAGACCGAGCTCCCCTAGGACAAGGGACGGAGAGACATGGCTGAGGAAAAAAAGGCACTATCCCCCGAAGACCGGGCCCGCCTGAAGGCCGAGTTCGACCAGGACTGGCGCAAGGACCTGCGCAAGTCCGTGCCGCCCAAGGAGCGCCTGAAGTCCGTGCGCCAGAAGATGCCCGAGCGTCCGGCGGACGAACGCAACTGCGACTTCAAGGAGGTCAACCTCGGCCTGACCGCGGAGATGGCCCGGGAGGAGGCCCGCCGCTGCCTGGACTGCCCCACTTCGCCCTGTGTCACGGGCTGCCCCGTCTGTATCGACATCCCGGGCTTCGTCAAGCTCATCGAGGCCGGCCGCTTTGTCGAGGCCGCCTGGAAGATCAAGGAGACCAACTCGCTGCCGGCCATCTGCGGCCGGGTCTGCCCCCAGGAAACGCAATGTGAAGAGGTCTGCACGCTGAAAAAGACCGGCGGCTCACCGGTGGCCATCGGCAACCTGGAGCGCTTCGTCTCCGACTTCGAGCGCCTCGAGGGCTCGGTCAACGTCCCGGCGCTGCCGCCCCCGACCGGCAAGAAGGCGGCCATCATCGGGGCCGGCCCGGCCGGGTTGACCGTGGCCGGCGACCTGGCCAAGCTCGGCCACAAGGTGACCATCTTCGAGGCCCTCCACGAGTCGGGCGGGGTGCTCATCTACGGCATCCCCGAGTTCCGGCTGCCCAAGGCCATCCTCAAGGCCGAGGTCGACTACCTCAGGCGGCTCGGCGTCGAGATCCGGACGAGCTTCGTCGTCGGCATGACGGCGACCATCGAGGACCTGAAGGCCGACGGCTACGAGGCCTTCTTCATCGGCTCGGGCGCGGGCCTGCCGAACTTCATGAAGATCCCCGGCGAGAACCTGGTCGGGGTCTATTCCGCGAACGAATACCTGACCCGGGTCAACCTCATGCGGGCTTACGACTTCCCAGACCACGACACCCCGGTCTTCAAGGCCCGGACGGCGGCCGTCATCGGCGGAGGGAACGTGGCCATGGACTCCGTGCGGACGGCCAAGCGGCTTGGCGCCGAGCGGGCCATCATCGTCTACCGCCGGTCGAGGACCGAGATGCCGGCCCGCAACGAGGAGATCCACCACGCCGAGGAGGAGGGCATCGAGTTCCAGCTCCTGACCACGCCCATCCGCTACATCGGCGACGAGCACGGCCGCCTGCGGGCCATGGAGTGCCAGAAGATGGGCCTGGGCGAGCCGGACGCCTCGGGCCGGCGGCGGCCCGTGCCCATCGAGGGCTCGGAGTACACGACCGAGGTCGACTTGGTCGTCTGCGCCATCGGCCAGAGCCCCAACCCCCTCATCCCCCAGACGACGCCGGGGCTCAAGATGGGCAAGTGGGGCAACGTCGAGGTCGACTGGACGACCATGGCCACCAACCTCCCGGGGATCTACGCCGGGGGCGACATCATCCGCGGCGGGGCGACCGTCATCCTGGCCATGGGCGACGCCCGCATCGCGGCCGCCGAGATCGACAAGTACCTCCGCCGCTGACCTCGGTTCGGGGGGCCGCGGCCGGCCAAGGGAACGAGATATCATTCTTAAGGAGTCATACGATGGGAAATACCTTCATCCGGGACATCCGCGACAAGGCCGCCAAGAAGTTCCTCCGGGTCGCCTTCCCCGACGCCGAGGACGCCCGGACCCTCAAGGCGGCCCTGATCCTCAGGGACGGCAAGATCGCCCAGCCGTGGCTCGTCGGCGGCGCCGCGGCGATCGCCAAGGGGGCCAAGGACAACGGGATCGACATCGGCGGCATCCCGGTCGTCGACCCCGGCACGCACGAGGCGAAGGACGAGCTGGTCAACATCCTCTTCGAGAAGAGAAAGGGCAAGGGGTGGACCCTTGAGCAGAGCGCCGAGGCCGCCCGCGGCCCGCTCTACTACGCCGGCCTCCTGCTGGCGGCCGGCAAGGTCGGGGCCGTGGTCGGCGGCAACATGTCCTCGACCGGCGACGTCATCCGGGCGGCCATCCACACCGTGGGCACGGCCCCCGGCATCTCGACGGTCTCGAGCTACTTCATCATGGTCCTCCCGGACAAGCTCCTCTGCTACGCCGACTGCGCCGTCGTTCCCAATCCGACCGACGCCCA
>JAWOHF010000275.1:0-2567 GCA_046496285.1 Candidatus Aminicenantota bacterium | reverse complement strand
CTTGAGATCACGGGCAGAGGCGCCGCCAGCGTCCGTGTCGCGAACGACGGTCCGGCCTCGGCCAGGCCCATCTGCGTCCCGCAGCGGCTGCAGAACCGGGAATCCTCGATGTTCTCGGTGTGACAGGCGGGACATTCCATGGTCTACGCTCCCTCTTGTCGATACCTGAATGGTATTACAGGCAGCGCCTTTAGGTCAATATGGGGTCAGACCTCAGGATCCTGTTTTATTACAACCAGTTACAATTATCCCCTTGGCTTCTATCAGCTTTGAGGAGCGATTAAATCATCGTTTTCGGCCTCAAAAAGAAAAGAAGACTTAATGAGTGGAGATTTGACCCCTTCTTATTCGATCTTGAAGTATTTGTATACGGGATAGGTGAAGCCCCGCCCGTCGGCCCCGACCGACCGGAAGAATTCGTCGAGAACGCCCCAGCCGACAAAGCCGTCCGCCGCCTGAGGCTCGAGGCAATAAAAAGCCACATTGGCCAATGGCTGGGCCATGTCGACGTGGAAGGTCCCGGCCGGGAATTCCTTGACCGGCGAAGCGGCGAAGCCTCCTTCGAGCTTGACCATGGAATAGCCGGCGCTCCGTCCCCGCTCGACCTTTTCGACGACGAACTCCTCCCCCGCCACCCGGACAGGCTTGGCCAGGGTCTCGACCTTGACGCCGTGGATGCGGAGCTTCTCGGCGACGTAATCCAGCCCGGCCGGGATGAGATAGCCGCGCGGCACCCGTGCCTCGACCGTGCCCACGGGCTTGCAAAGGAAGTCGACGCCTCGGACAAGCTCCGGGGCCTCGAGCATGTGCGGCGCTATCCTGCCCCGCACGCTCGTGCCCGGGACGAGGGTCGAGACGTTCCGGTCCTTGTACATGAGGATGTCGACCGGTCCGTACGAGCCGTACTTCCCGGCGACGAAATTGCGGAACTCGCCAGTCGCGGCCTTGGCCTTGACGCTCTCGACGACTTCCCGGTCGGCGGCCAGGCAGATCTCCTGCATCTCTTTCCCATGGGCGGCGGCGTAGTCCAGGACCGCGGCGATGAGCGCGTAATGAGCGTAGATCCGCCGCTCGAACGACTCGTGCCCCGGCGTCTCGGCCAGGATCGACATGCGGTTGCGCAGGCCGTAGGCGTTGGCCACGAACTTGGCCTCGGTCGTCCACCAGGCCCGCTCGTGGCTCCAGACGGTCGGCGGCCACGCATCGTCGGCCTCGCAGTGGGTGAAGACTTCGAGCCCGAAGCCCTCACGCACGGCTTCGCGGACGGCCGGGAAGAGCTTGTCGAAGACGTACTCACGCGGCCCGGGATGGGCCGTCGGCACGGTGCACGTGGCGTAGCCGACCGCGTAGCCGTGCTGGACGCGGCCCATGAGGTGGCCGTCATAGACGAGGACCGGGTCCCAGCGGTTGAAGACGGTCCGGTAGAGCCCGGTGATCTCGGCCGTCTCGACCCGCACGGCGTCGCGGTTGAGGTTGATGTTCTGGGCGTTGGTCCCCGATCCGAGCAGGTGGGGCGTGCCCTCGTTCAGGGACAGCGTATCGGTCCCGTCGACGTTGAGGTTCGGGCAGACGATGATGATGAGGTCGTCGAGCAGGCTCTTGCGCTTGCCGAAGAGGATGTCGCGCATGAGCATCATCAGGGCTTCTTTGGCCTCGGGCTCGTAGGAGTGGATGTTGCCCTGGAGATAGACGACGGTCTTCCCGGACTTGGCGGCCTCTTGCGGCGAGGTCACCCGCGGATCGGCCAGGACGACGGCCGCGCCGGTGCGGCGCAGGCTGGTCGTGAACATGTTTATGAGGAACATGTTCTCGCTCGACCAGCGCAGGGCGTTGATGAACTCCAGGACCTCGGTCGAGGAGGCCGTCCGGGTGTAGCCCGTCTTCTCGGCGACGGTCAGGAACTCGGCCGGCCACTGGCCGTTCCAGCCGGAGGGCACGGAATCGCCCCAGTAGATCTTCTGCGTGGACTCGGGGACGGCGGCCGCTAAGGCCGAGCCCGCACCAAGGCCCGCGACGAGGGCCAAAGCCGCGACGAACGCGCCGGCGCATGTGGTCTTCTTGCCCATCTCTTCCTCCTTTGGGGTCGGACCTCAGCATCTTAATTAATTAGAACAAGATAATCAATCTTCCGCGTCTGCCATCAGTTTGGAGAAGCCGATAATTCGTTGTTTTTGGCCCAAAAACGGCGCGCCTCAAAATCGTTGCCACCCGGCCGCCGGAACCCTATAATGAGGGTAGCAAGCCACAGGAGGGCACCATGGACATCAAGGCCGTTCCGATCGAGAAACCGGAGGACATGAACTTCATCCTCGGCCAGGCCCACTTCATCAAGACGGTCGAGGACCTCCACGAGGCGGTCGTCACGATCGCGCCGCATATGAAGTTCGGCGTCGCCTTCTGCGAGTCGTCCGGGCCGGCCCTGGTCCGCTCGTCCGGCAACGACGAAGCGCTCATCGCCATCGCCGTCAAGAACGCCGCGAACCTGGCCGCGGGGCACGCCTTCCTCATCTTCATGACCGGCGGCTTCCCGGTCAACATCCTCAACGCCGTGAAGGGCGTCCCCGAGG
>JAWOHF010000269.1:0-7165 GCA_046496285.1 Candidatus Aminicenantota bacterium | reverse complement strand
GTCTACGACAACGTCGTCTACGGCCTGCGCGTCCACGGCCTGCGCGACAAGCGGCGCCTCGAAGAGAAGCTCGTCCGCAGCCTCGAATCCGTCCATCTCTGGGAGGAGCTCAAGGACCGGCTGGACGCCAACGCCCTGACGCTCTCGGGCGAGCAGCAGCAGCGGCTGTGCATCGCCCGGCTGGTCGCCGTCGAGCCGGAGATCGTCCTCATGGACGAGCCGTGCTCGGCCCTCGACCTGGCCGCCACGGCCAACATCGAGGACCTGATGGCCGAGCTCAAGAAGCGGTACACCATCGTCATCGTGACCCACAACATGCAGCAGGCGGCCCGGGTCTCGGACTTCACGGGGTATTTCCTTCTCGGCGAGCTGGTCGAGATCGGCGTGACCCACCAGATCTTCACTACCCCCCGGGATTCGCGGACGGAGGATTACATCACCGGGCGCTTCGGATGACGAACAGGGTCGTGTATAATACGGCCAGAGGATATGAGGGAGCATGAAAAGACCGGCCCTGAATTCTCCTCGTCAAGGAGGTCAAGAAGGATAATGGATGAACTCAACTTGGACCAACACCCCGCATCGGACGAACCTAAGAAAGTCCGCACCCTGGCGATCGGCATCCTACTGGTCATTGTCGCCGCCGTCGCCCTTTACTATTTTCTGGTGGTCAGAAAACCGGCCCCGGGCGACGTCCCAGCGGACGTGGCCGTCGAGACCGTGACCCCCACCGACGAAGAGGCCCTTTCGAAGGCCGGCGAACCGGCTCCGCTGGGCTTCCCGGCCGTCCCGCTCGACGAGAGCGATCCCGCCGTGCGGGAGTTCGCGCTGGCTCTCTCCTCCAACCCGGCTTTCGTCAAGTGGCTCCAGTCGAAGGAGCTCATCCGCAAGTTCGTGGCCGCCGTGGACAATGTCGCCAACGGCGTCAGCCCCGAGCCGCACATCGATTTCTTCGATCCGGCCGGCGAGTTCAAGGTCGAAAGGACGATCGAGGGGACGTTCATCGACTCCGCCGGCTACACCCGCTATGACCCGGCCGTCGATGCCTTCCATTCTCTCGACGCGACGGCCCTCGTCCGGCTTTTCCGGGCCCTCAAGCCCCTTTTCCAGGAAGCATACAGGGACCTCGGCTATCCGGGCGCGGATTTCGAAGAGACCATGCTCCGGGCGGCCCTCGAGCTGTTGCGGGCGCCCGTGATCGAAGGGCCGGTGAGGCTCGAGATGAAGGTTTTGAGCTATGCGATAGCCGATGAGACCCTGGAGAGCCTCAGCGCGGCCCAGAAGCACTTCCTCCGGATGGGGCCCCGGAACGTCGGGTTGGCGCAAGCCAAGCTCCGGGAGCTGGCCGCGGCCATGGGTGTTTCCGCGTCCCGGCTGCCGAAGGCGAAATATTACAGACCGCGAAGCGACGGGCCCTGACCCGGGGCCTCCTCAGGTCGCGCTGGACCTCATTTCCAGCGGAACGGCGTCTTCTTCCTGAAATCCGGGACCAAGTGCTCGTCCGGCCGGAAGGGCTCCGGCTGAAGAAACATCCTCTCGAAACCGAGTTCCACGGCCAGATCCGCGGCCTTCGTGTATTCCTCCGGGGTCAGTGACCGGCGAAGCTCGGGGGGCGCCTCGTGACAGGGATGGTATTGACTCATCAGGCTCAGTCCGATGAAGGGGGACAGGTTGGCCCGGAGCCATCGAAGAACGGCCAGGGAGTCCTCGACATGGCCCGGGAGAACGAGGTGCCGGACGACGAGCCCCTGCCTGGCCGTGCCCCCGGGGTCAAGCTCGAGCACGGGCCGCTGGACGGACATCTCGCGGAGGGCTTCGGAAGCCCGCTCGAAATAATCGGCGGCACCCGAATACCGCTGCGAAACCTCCGGCGAACGGTACTTGAGGTCGGGGAGATAGATGTCGACGATCCCGTCCAGGGCTTGGACGACCCCGGCGTGCTCGTAGCCGTTGGAGTTCCAGACGAGCGGGATCTCGAGCCCCGACGCGAGCGCGATCCGCAGGGCCCGCAGGACGGGCAGCACGACGTGGGTCGGCGAGACGAAGTTGATGTTGTGGGCCCCCCGGCTTTGCAGGCCGATCATCAGTTCCGCGAGCCCTTCGTCGGTCACGGGGTCGCCTTCGAGCCGCCAGCTGATCTGGTAGTTCTGGCAGAAAAGGCACTTGAGGTTGCAGCCGGTGAAGAAGATGGTCCCCGACCCGGACGTCCCGCTCAGCACGGGCTCCTCGCCGTGGTGGAGCAGGCCGTGGGACACGGAGGCCCGGGCGCCGGTCCCGCAGACGCCATCCGCCCCCCGCGTCCGGTCGACGCCGCAGTTCCTGGGGCAGAGGGCGCAGGCCCGCTCGAACGGGGCCAGCCGGTCCAGGGCCCGTTCCACCAGCTCGAGTTTCCTCATGGGGTCCGTCACGCCGTTCCTCCGGGCCCATTTTACCAGAACGCGTCCTTATGGTCGCTCCCAAGAGTTCGCTCCCCTGATTGACACCGCCGCGCGGCCGGCGATATACTTCCGGCGTGATCAGGAGGCGGTATTCGGCGTTCGGGGAGGCCTTTCTCAACGCCGCACAAAAAGGGAAGCCCTGTCGTTGAAATTCCTCCGCAAGCTATACGATTGGGTTCTCCACTGGGCCGAAACCCCCTATGGAGCCCCGGCACTTTTTCTTCTGGCTTTTGCAGAATCGTCCTTTTTCCCGATTCCCCCGGACGCCTTATTGATTGCCTTAGCCCTTGGTGCATCAACAAGGGCTTTTAGATTCGCATCCCTATGTACGATCGGCTCGGTGCTCGGCGCTTTTCTCGGTTATGCCATAGGGCATTTCCTTTGGTGGACTCCGGCTGGAGAATTTACAGGCATTGCCGAGTTCTTTTTCGCCAATATTCCCGGTTTCACTCGAGATGCTTTCTACGGAATTCAGAAAACGTATGAAACATATGATTTCTGGATAATATTTACAGCAGGATTCACCCCCTTGCCGTACAAAGTCATCACCATCTCTGCAGGTGCTTTCAATATTGGGCTGGCCATTTTTATCATCGCTTCAGCCATAAGCCGGGGAGCTCGATTCTTTCTGGTTGCCTTTTTGATCCGTAAATTCGGCCCGCAGATAAAGAGTTTCATTGATAAATATTTCAACTGGCTGGCCATTGCATTCACTGTTTTGCTTATCGGCGGTTTTCTTGCCATAAAGCAATTTTAATTTTTCTGCGTTTCGGTGATCCCTATCGTCGTGGAGTTCGTCCGGCATCGCCGGAGATCACGGACGCCAGCCGCCTGAAAAAGATCCCCCGGACCGCATGGTGGTCGGTCATGTCCTTGTGCAGAGGGGTGATGGACACGAAGCCCGCGGCCACCGCCCTGATATCGCTCGACGCTCCGCCGGACGGTTGGGGCCGGCCGGTCCCGATCCAGAAATAGGAGTTCTCGCGAGGGTCCTTCTTTTCGACGATCTCCGGGGTATATCGCTTCTGGCCCAGGTCGGTGACGCGAACACCCTTGCAGGGAGGGGGCGGCACGTTGACGTTGAGGGTCGTCCCGGCCGGCAAGCGGTGGGTCAGAAGGTAGGCGGCCAGGGGGCGGACCACCCGGGCGGCGAATTCGAAAGGGTATCGCTCATGGGCATCGGAGGACAGGGAAACGGCGACGGAGGGGATCTCCAAAAATGTGCCCTGGATGGCGGCGGCCACCGTGCCGGAGTAGGCGATGTCCTGCTGTCCGAGGTTGGGGCCGCGGTTGATCCCGGACAGGAGGAGGTCGGGCGGCCGGGGCATGAGCTTCCTGACGGCCAGGTACACGCAGTCGGCGGGGGTGCCGTCGACGGCGAATCCCCGGGGTCCGGCCTTCTGCACGCGCAGCGGGCGGTGGAGGGTCAGGGACAGGGAACAGGCGCTTTTTTCGCGGTCGGGGGCGACGATCCAGATCTCGCCCAGGCCCCGGAGGGCCCGGCGGAGGGTCTGGAGCCCGTCGGCGATGAAGCCGTCGTCGTTGGTCAGGAGGATGACCGGCTTGCGGGTCTTGGCGGAACGCGGGGGCTTGGCGCTCACGGGTTACTTCTTGACCATGACCAGGAGCATCTTGAACCGGGTGACGGCCTTGAGCGAATGCGGAACAGCGGCCGGCATGATGATCATCTGGCCGGCCTCGAGACGGCTCACCGTCCCGCCGATGGTGATGTCGGCCTGGCCGTCGAGGTCGATGATCATGGCGTCGAACGGAGCGGTGTGTTCGCTGAGCTGTTGGCCCTCGTCGAAGGCGAAGGCGGTCACCGTTCCCGCGGGCCGGCTGACGATCTCGCGGCTGACGATCGAACCGTCCTGGTATTGGACGAGCCCGGCCAGGTCGACGGCCCGGGACTTCAGGTCCGTAAGCGTCTTGTCTTTCTTGATGGAGCCCAAATCGGGTCCTCCTCTCGGTCTTGAGCCTTCCCGAGGACATGCCGGGAGGGTGGATGTCGACGAGAATAAAAGTGGTCGGGACGGGCGGATTTGAACCGCCGACCCCATGCACCCCAAGCATGTGCGCTACCAGGCTGCGCCACGTCCCGGACCAGGCCCCTTATTATAGCAGAAACGGGTCCGCTTTCTACCTTTTTTTCGGGCCTTTCTCCAGGGAGGACACGATGTCCTGGAGCCCGTCGCGGACGGAATGAAGGGCCTTCCTCATCTTCTCCGGATGGACGGGGCTCGACTTGGTCAGACCGAACTCGTCCTCGATCCGTCTCTTGATCCCGGCCATGGTCAGGGTCTTCGAATCCCGGAGCTCACGGATGCGCCGGATGACGGCCACGTCCTGCTGCCGGAAGAATTTCTGGCCGCTGCCGGTCCGCCCGGAGTTGAGGAAGGGGAATTCGTTCTCCCAGGACTCCAGGGTTTCCAGATCGACCTTGGTCATCCGGATGACCTCGTCGAGCTTGTAGACGAGCTTGTCCGCGGACTTCTCGTCCTTGAAGAGCTTGGGAGAGGGGGCTTCGCTTTTCACGGGCGTTCAGGGGCAAACATTAGCATTTTCTTAGGGTTTGGTCAAGGCGGCCCGGGCGCCGGGTGTGATATAATCGGCCCGGACGCCGAGCATGGCCGACAAGAAAAAGAAGCCCGATAAAGAGACCCATACGCCCCTGGCCGAGCGCATGCGGCCGCAGACGTTCGACCGCGTTTACGGGCAGGACCACATCCTGGGCCGGGGCAAGATCCTGTCCGAGCTCATCGGTTCGAACCGCCTCGTTTCCATCATCTTCTGGGGCCCGCCGGGATCGGGCAAGACGACCCTGGGGACCATGCTGGCCCGCCATTTCGACCTGCCCTGCGAGTTCTTCAGCGCCGTGCTGTCCGGGATCAAGGAGGTCAAGGAGTTCATGGCCCGGGCCGAGCAGCAGCGCAAGCTCTTCGGCAAGCCCATGGTCCTGTTCATCGACGAGATCCACCGCTTCAACAAGGCCCAGCAAGCGGCCTTCCTGCCTTATGTGGAGAAGGGGGACATCATCCTGTTCGGTTCGACCACCGAAAATCCGTCGTTCGAGGTCATCGCCCCGCTCCTGTCCCGGACCCGGGTCCTGGTCCTCAAGGAGCTCGACCATGAGGCCCTGGCCCGCATCGTCGGCGACGCGCTCGCGGACCGGGAGAGGGGCTTGGGAGCGCTCGGCCTGACCATCGAACCGGACGGCCTGAGCATGCTCATCGATTACGCCAACGGCGACGCCCGCCGGGCCCTCAACACCTTGGAGATCGCCTCCGGTCTGGCCCGGACGAAGTCCGTCACCAGGGAGAACGTCGAGGAGGCCCTCCAGCGGAGAACGCTGCTGTACGACAAATCCGGCGAGGAGCACTTCAACCTCATCTCCGCCCTGCACAAGAGCCTCCGGAACAGCGATGTGGACGCCTCCCTCTATTGGCTGGCCCGGATGCTGGCGTCCGGAGAGGACCCTCTCTACATCGCCCGCCGCCTGGTCCGCTTCGCCTCCGAGGATGTCGGCCTGGCCGACCCGCAGGCTCTGGCCCTCACCCTGAACGCCAAGGAGGCCTACGATTTCCTGGGCTCGCCCGAGGGCGAGCTGGCCCTGGCGGAGGCTGTCGTCTATCTCGCCGCCGCTCCCAAGAGCAACCGCGTCTACGCCGCGTTCGGCGCCGTGCGCAAGGACATCGAGCGCAGCCCGCATGAACCCGTCCCGCTCCACATCCGGAACCCGGTGACCCCGCTGATGAAGGAGATCGGCTACGGGAAGGATTACCAGTACGCCCACGACCACGCCGCTTCGACGACGGACATGGAGACGCTGCCGGAGCGGCTCAAGGGGCGGAAATATTACGAGCCGGGCACCCTCGGCTTCGAGAAGGAGATCCGCAAGCGGATCGATTGGTGGGAAGCCCTGAAGGCCAGGATCAGCGGACAGGGCGACGGGGAGGCGGACAAGAAGGACAAAGAATAAGCTTCAGTCCGCCTCGGGAGGCGGCCCGTTCTTGTCCTCTCGTTCCTTCAGCAGATAGTAGATCTCCCAGCTGATGTCGTCGGCCAGGCAGCCGATGCAGGATTTCGGGGTCGTGGCGATCTCGTCGTCGGCGATCTTGTCCTTGATGATCCTCTTGACGACGCGGCGGATCTTGTAGAGCAGAATGTAGTTGACCATGCCCGGTTCTCAGGCCGGAATGATACCAAGTTCCGCCCTCCAAAGCAAAAGGGGCCTCGGGGATCGTCCTCGGTCGCTGCGGTGATTCCGGGCGCCTGCGAGCGGGCCGGCCTCGGCGGCTCGCGAAACTCGCGGGATCCAGACTAGCCCTCAGGATAGCAGGCTCAGACATCGCGAGCCGTCCTCTTCGAGGATGCCCTCGACCGGCCCCCTCTCCGTCTGAATCACCGCTTTAGGCTCCGTCGGACGATCCCCTCGGCCCCGGCTTCAGCGGTCGTCCTCGGTCGCTGTAGGGACTTCCAGGCTCGGGGAGCGCCGCTCCGCCGGCTTTTGTTATATAATGCCGGCGAGGCCATGCACCAGCTCAAGCCGGTTCTCCTGCCGGGGATCTGCGCGCTTCTCCTTTCCAGTTGCGCTGCGAAAAGCCCCCGTCCCCTCGTCGATCCCGCGGCCGTCCGCTTTCCGCTCGCCGAAGCAGGGGCCCTCGACATCGACGGGACCGTCGTCGGTCAGCCCCGGGCCAAGGACAGTGTCATATACTTTGCGACCA
>JAWOHF010000222.1:0-14257 GCA_046496285.1 Candidatus Aminicenantota bacterium | reverse complement strand
TTACCGCGAGTACCTCGTCAAGCTGTCCAAGGTCAAGGGCCGCATCACGACCCGCGAGGGAAAGCGCATCGCCGCCGAACGGCACAAGTATATGGTCGCGTTCTTCGGCCGTCTGAGCAAGGAAACGGACGGCATCCTCTAGAACAGAAGGTGAGGCCATGGCTTGGCATCAGGTCTACGACCCCGTTCACGCCGCCTGGATGTCCACGCTCCTGGCCGCCCTGCCCATCGTCGTCCTGCTCGGCGGGCTGGCCGTTTTTCGTCTGAGGGCCCACGTCGCCGCGCTCCTCGGCCTCGGGACGGCCCTCCTGATCTCGGTGCTCGTCTTCACCATGCCCGCGGATATGGCCCTGAGGGCGGCCGCGATGGGGGCCGCCTACGGCCTGTTCCCCATCGGCTGGATCATCCTCAACGTCATCTTCCTCTATCAGCTGACGGTCGAGACGGGCTCCTTCAAGGTCATGCAGGACAGCCTGACGGGCATCACCCGCGACCGCCGCCTCCAGCTCCTGCTCATCGCCTTTTGCTTTGGCGCCTTTTTCGAGGGAGCGGCCGGCTTCGGCACCCCAGTGGCCGTCACGGCCGCCATCCTCATCGGCCTGGGCTTCCCGCCACTCCAAGCTTCGGGACTGTCGCTCATCGCCAACACGGCGCCGGTCGCCTTCGGGGCCCTGGGGACGCCGATCATCGCCCTGGCCGGGGTCACCGGTCTCGACATCCGCGACCTCAGCGCCATGGTCGGGCGCCAGCTGCCGTTCTTCTCCATCCTCATCCCCTTCTGGCTCGTCTGGGCCTTCTGCGGTTTCCGCAAGACGCGCGAGGTCTGGCCCGCCCTGCTTGTCGCGGGCTCATTCTTCGCCGTGCCCCAATTCCTGGTCTCGAACTTCCACGGCCCCTGGCTCGTGGATATCCTCTCGTCGGTCCTGTCGATCGGCGCTCTGATCGTTTTCCTAAAGTTCTGGAAGCCGAAGGAGACCCATTGTCTGCCCGGCGAAGAGCGTCAAGAACAAGACCCGCCCGCGTCCCCCGCGGCCGGACCGGTCTATTCACGTAAAGAGATCGCCCGGGCTTGGATGCCCTGGCTCGTACTGAGCCTGGTCGTCTTTCTTTGGGGCATTCCCCAGGTCAAGGCCTTCCTCGACGGTCTGTTCGTTGTCCGTTTCCCGGTCCCCGGGCTGGATAAGCTTGTATTCCGCGTGCCGCCCATCGTCGCCGCCGAAACGGCCGAGGCCGCCGTGTTCACCTTCAACGGGCTGTCGTTCACGGGAACGGGCATCCTTGTCGCCGCCCTTATCTCAGCGGCTCTCATGAAGATCTCGCCCCGGAGGATGCTCATCACCTATGCCCAGACCCTTAAGCGGGTCCGTTTCTCGCTGCTGACCGTGGCCGCGATGCTGTCGCTCGGGTACGTGACGCGCTACTCGGGTCTCGACGCCACACTCGGATTGGCCTTCGCCCGGACCGGGATCCTCTATCCTTTCTTCGGGACGCTGCTCGGCTGGCTCGGCGTGGCCCTGACCGGCTCGGACACCTCATCGAACGTCCTTTTCGGGAGCCTCCAGCGGATCACGGCCGAGCAGCTCGGATTGAGCCCGGTGCTGATGGCCTCGGCCAACAGCTCGGGCGGGGTCATGGGCAAGATGATCGACGCCCAGAGCATCGTCGTGGCCAGCACGGCCACGCAGTGGTACGGCCACGAGGGCCGCATCCTCCGCTATGTCTTCTTCCACAGCCTGGCCCTGGCCGTGCTGATGGGCTTGCTCGTCCTCCTCCAGGCCTACGTCTTCCCGTTCACCAAGCTCGTCGTCCGCTGATCGTTAGGGGACATGTCCTCTTTGTACGTGTCCCCCTTCTTCCTATCTGCCGTCGGAGGCTCGGCCTGCCGGCGCCCGGTAGAGGACGGTCCGCTCCGGATGGCGAGGGCGATGGATTCAAGGCACATCGGGAACCCTCTTTCAAGAATTGTGACGGAAATCTCCCCGAACAAAAGTGACCTGCGTCCTCCCGGCCGAAGGTTTTCTCTTGACAAGTTTTTTAGGGCGATGGTATAGTCCGCCCGCACAGCGGAAAAGAGCACTCCAGGGAAAGGTGCCATGAAGAAACGGGGGACCCATTTTTTGGCGTCGTCGTCCGTCCGCCCGCCCCTCCGTTCCGGCCTTCCCCTGAAAGAACTTACGTTTGGAGCGGAGGCGCCATGACCACGACCCCGTGCCGTCACAAGTGGGCGATGATCAACGTCCGCGACGGATACCTGGTCACGGAGGGCTGTTTTCACTGCCGGAACCGGACCTCCTTCTTTTCGGAGGAGCCCGTCCCGCCCGTTGATGACTACCACGAAGGGGACCATTTCTGGAGCTATCTCGGCAGCTCCCAGGCCTCCCGGTTCGACCTCAAATGCGAGCTTTGCGGGAAAGAGGCCCCCCTCAAGGAGCTCATGGCCCTGATGCTGTGCTGGAGGTGCGACCCCGAGTGCGGCGTCTACAAGGCCGGCGAGCGGGACCGCGACGGCAAGACCTGGGTCTACGTCGCGCTCTGCGCCGACTCGTCCCACGCTTCCGGGCGTTGCGTCCCCGAGGACAGCGTCAGGGCCTTGAACGAATACTTCAACGCCGGCCTCGAGGACCCGCAGAAAAAGATCGTGGTCGTCCCCTGCCGTCTCCGGAAGTCCGTGGACTCATGCCAGGGGGTCGTCCTCGCCGACGTCGGCTTGACCGAACTCTACTGAGAAAGGGAAAGGGTCAACATGAAAATCTCCGAACTTTCCGCGAAACTCGGCCTCAAGGCTTTCAATCAGCACCCCGACAAGGACATCCGGGGCGTCTACATCTCCGACATGGTCAGCGACATCATCGGCATCAAGGAAGGGAACCTGCTGATCACCCTCCAGACGCACAAGAACCTCATCGCGGCCGCCAACCTCGTCGACGTGGCCGCGGTCGTGTATTCCCGCGGAAAAACGCCCCCCGAGGACGTCGTGGCCCTGGCCGACCGGGCCAGGATCGCCCTGTTCGGCTCGGCCGACGACACCTGGACCCTGGCCAAGAAGCTCTACGAGCTCGGGATCCGCTGACCGTCCGTCGACCCATGGCCCGCACCAAGCCCCGCACCCTGACCATGGAGATCGACGGCCGGCCGGCGGCTTTCCCCGAGGGCGTCACCGTCCTCCGGGCGGCCGAGTTGAACGGCATGGCCATTCCCTCCCTGTGCTCCCACAAGGACCTCTCGCCGTTCGGCGGCTGCCGGCTGTGCATGGTGGAGATCGAGGGGCAGCCCGGGTTCCCCCTGTCATGCAGCACGCCGGCCGCCGAAGGGATGAAGGTCCGGACGGAATCGCCGGTCCTCCGAGAGAACCGCCGGGAGATGCTCAAGCTCATCCTCAGCGAGCATCCCTCGAGCTGCCTGATCTGCGAGGAGAGCGCCGCCTGCCGGGACTATCAAGGGACCATCCGCAAGGCCGGAGTGACGACGGGCTGCCGTTTCTGCCCCAACGACGACCGTTGCGAGCTCCAGGATGCCATCGACCGGATCGGCATGCCGGAGATCGATTACCCCATCCTCTACCACGGTTTCGAGCCCGAGCACGACGACCCCTTCTACGACCGGGATTACAACATCTGCATTCTCTGCGGGCGGTGCGTCCGGATGTGCTCGGAGATCCGCGGCAGCTCCATCCTGGCTTTCACCCACCGCGGCTCAAAGACCAAGATCGGGACGGCCTTCGGCCGCAGCCACCGGGAGGCCGGGTGCGAGTTCTGCGGCGCCTGCGTGGACGTCTGTCCGACGGGCGCCCTCGCGGACAAGGCCTCCAAATGGGAGGGGAAGCCCGACGGCGCCCACGTCTCCACATGCCCCATATGCGCCGTCGGCTGCCAGGTCGAGCTCAGTCACAGGGGCGGCCGGCTGACCCGGGCCCAGGCCCATGCCGACCCCGAGGTCAACGACGGACAGCTGTGCATCAAGGGCCGCTTCTGCCTTCCGGAGGCGACCCATCATTTTGCGCGGGCCCGCAAGCCCCTGCTCAAGAAGGGCGGCTTCGTCCGCGAAGTGACTTGGGAGGAGGCCCTGGCCAAGGTCGCGAGCGAGCTACGCGGCCTCGACCCGAACGATTTCGCCATGCTCGTTTCTCCGGACCTGACCAACGAGAGCCTCTACGCCGCGCAGAAGTTCGCCCGGGAGGGCCTCGGCAGCCCCCACATCGACTCGACGGCGCGGGCCGAGCTCGCCGGGGGGCCGGGCTTCTGGGCCTGGCTCTTTTCCCTGCCCATTTCCATCAAGGACATCACCCGTTCCGACGTCCTCCTGGCCATCGGCCTCGACAGCCGGTTCGATTTCTCGGTCGTCGGGACCAAGGTCCGGCAGGCCATCGACGCCGGGGCCAAGCTCGTGACCATCGACCCGCGGGACAGCAACCTGGCCCGCTACACGGACGACTGGCTCCGGCCCGTTCCCGGCAAGGAAGGAACGCTCCTCAAGATCATCGCCGACGGCCTGGCGGGGAAGAAGACGGATCTCCGGTCGGCGGCCAAGGCGGCGGCCGTCGACGTCCCGTCCCTTGAGCAGGCCCTGGCCATCGTTTCTTCCGGAACGCGGCTGACCGTGATCCTCGGCCCCCAGGTCTTCCACTACGGCGACTCCGAGGCTCTGGGCGAGGCGCTGAGGTCGCTAGCCGCCCGGGAGGACATGAACTTCATCCCTCTCTATTATGGGGCCAACAGCCGGGGCGCCCTCGAACTGGGCGTCCTGCCCGACGCGGGGCCGGGAGGCGTCCCGCGCGAGAGCGGCGGTTTTCGCTTCACGGACCTGGTCGACGGACGCGTGCGGCCGAAGGTCCTGTATCTTGTCGGCGACATCCCGTTCTCCAAGAGGCCGGACTGCGATTTCCTGATCGTCCAGGACACCTATCTCCCTTCGTTCGCCTTCGATGCCTTTCTGCCAGCGTCCTCTTTCGCCGAGGCCGGAGGAAGTCTTGTCAACCTGGAGGGCCGGGTCCAGGAAGTCGTTCAGGTCGAGGACCCGCCGGAAGGCGCCATGACCGGCTTCATGCGGCCGGACTGGCGCATCTTCGCCGACCTCGCCGGGGCCTTGGGCATCCACACGATGAGCTACAGGACGCCCAAGGACGTTTTCAAGGACATTCGCAACAACGTCCCCGATTTTCCGCCCGGGGTCAGCCGGCGGCCGCGGCGCATGCCGTCCCCCGCCGGCTGGGCGCCGGAGACTGCCAAGAGCGGCGGCCCGTCGAAAGGCGGATTTCTGCTGGTCGCCAGGCCGGGCGGCTACCGTTACCGGGGCCTCGATCTCGTATCGAAAGTCGGAGGGTTGGGCGAGCTGGCCCTCGAGGAAGGATTCCGGATGAACCCGGAGGACATGGCTCGCCTGGGCCTCAAGAGCGGCGACGGGCTCCGTATCACCTGGGCGGGCGCCGGGGAGACCGTTCCCGGCCCTGCCGTCGAGGACGGGGAATGCCCGGAAGGCGTCCTCTATTTCACCCGGCCGACGATTCTCGGCGGGCTGGATCATCGCCGGGCCCTTTGGCCCCTATTGCGGCTCGAGGCCAATCCGGTCAGGGTCGACATTTCCCGCGAGGAGACCTGACGTGAGCTTCCGGCCGAGAGAGGGAGGACAGGCATGTACGAAGTGATCGAACGGCGGATGATCGTTCCCAACCTGCACGAGCTCGTCGTCCGGGCCCCGGCCGTGGCCGCGTCCCTCCGGCCCGGCCAGTTCGTCATCGTCCGGCCCGACGAGCAGGGGGAGCGTATCCCTCTCTCCGTGGCCGATTGGGACCCGAAGGCCGGCACGGTGACGTCCATCTTCATGCAGGTCGGGGCGTCGACCGCCAAGCTGGCCCGCCTGAAGCCGGGCCGGACCATCCCGACCTACGCCGGCCCGCTGGGGAAAAAGACCCCCATCGAGGCCTATGGAACAGTCCTGTGCGTCGGCGGCTGCTACGGCATCGGCTCGATCCACCCCGTAGCCCGGGCCCTCAAGGAGGCCGGCAACAAGGTCTATACGTTCCTCGAGGCCCGCTCCTCCTATCTTCTCTACTGGGAGGAGAAGCTGGCCGCGGTCTCGGACGGGGTGTTCGTCGTCACCCGCGACGGGACCAGGGGACGCAAGGGACACATCGGAAATATGCCGGCCATGATGGAGGAGGCCGGTGTGAAGCCGGACCTGGTCGTCGTCAACGGCTGCACGTTCCTCCTGATGCGGGCCTCGGAGCTGACCAAGCCGCTCGGCTGGAGAACGATCGTCAACATGAACCCGATCATGATCGACGGCACGGGGATGTGCGGCGTCTGCCGGCTTTCGGTCGGCGGGAAGATGAAATTCGCCTGCGTTGACGGCCCCGACTTCGACGGGCACGAGATCGACTGGGCGGAGTTCCTGGCCCGGCGCAAGAGCTACAACCCGGAGGAGGTCGACCCGCTCCGGCGGAGCAGCTGCGCCACGCATTTCTAGAACGGGTTGTCGGAAGAAAGCGGAGGAGGTTGCCGAGCGTGAGTGACGAAAAACCGGCCAAGAAGACACTGGACCTGAAACGGCGGCCGATGCCGAAGCAGGATCAGCTGGAGCGGGTCAAGAACTTCGACGAAGTGGCCCAGGGGTTCCCCGTCGAGACGGCCGTCGAGGAGGCCTCGCGGTGCCTGGACTGCAAGAAGGCCTTCTGCCGGGACGGGTGCCCCGTCGGCATCGATATCCCCGGCTTCATCCGCTCGATCGCCGGGCGCGATTTCGCCGCCGGCATCCGCAAGATCAAGGAGACCAACGCCCTGCCGGCCATCTGCGGCCGCGTCTGCCCCCAGGAGGAGCAGTGCGAGAAGGTGTGCGTCATCGGCAAGAAGGGCGAACCCGTGTCCATCGGCCGGCTGGAGCGGTTCCTGGCCGACTGGGAAGCGGCTTCGGGAAAGCTTGAGATGCCGGTGATGGCCCCGAAGACGGGCAAGAAGGTGGCCATCGTCGGGGCCGGGCCGGCCGGCGTCACCGTGGCCAACGACCTGCTCATCCTCGGCCATGACGTGACCATCTTCGAGGCCCTCCACGAGTGCGGCGGGGTCCTCATCTACGGCATCCCGGAGTTCCGCCTCCCCAAGAGCATCGTCCAGCGCGAGGTGGACTACGTCAGGAAGCTGGGGGCCAGGATCCACATGGATTTCATCGTCGGCACGACCCGGACGGTCGACGAGCTTCTTGAGGAATACGACGCCCTGTTCGTCGGCTCCGGGGCCGGGCTGCCCTGGTTCATGGAGATCCCCGGCGAGAACCTCAACGGCGTCTATTCGGCCAACGAATATCTGACGCGGGTGAACCTGATGAAGGGCTTCCGGTTCCCGGAATACGACACGCCGATCAAGCAACCGTCCCGCGTGGCCGTCGTCGGCGGCGGGAACGTGGCCATGGACTCCGCCCGGACGGCCGTGCGGCTCGGAGCCGACGAGGTCCACCTGGTCTACAGGCGGGGGCGGCACGAGCTTCCGGCGCGCGAGGAGGAGGTCGAGAACGCCGAGGAGGAGGGCGTCATCTTCAACCTCCTGACCCTGCCCGTCCGCCTGATCGGCGACGAACACGGCTGGCTCAAGGAGATGGAGTGCCTGGAGATGGCCCTGGGCGAGCCCGACGACTCGGGACGGCGGCGTCCCGTGCCCATCGAGGGCTCGAATTTCCTTATGCCGGCCGACGCCGTGGTCATCGCCATTGGCAACAGCCCGAACCCGCTGGTGCCCATGACGACGCCGGGGCTGGAGATCAGCCGCAAGGGCGGGATCGTCACCGACGCGGCCACGGCCAAGACGTCCAAGGCCAAGGTCTGGGCGGGCGGGGACGTCGTCCGGGGCGCGGCCACGGTCATCAGCGCCATGGGCGACGCCCGGATCGCCGCGGCCTCCATCCACCGATACCTGACGGGGCAGGAGTGACGTGAAGCTCCAAGAGGTCCGGGACATCCTTCACTGCGAGGTCCTCGCGGGCGAGGACGACCTGTCGATCGACGTCCAGTTCGTCGTGGCCTCGGACGGCATGAGCGAGATCCTGGCCTTCGCCAAGTCGCGGGAGCTGATGATCACCGGGCTGACCAACATCCAGTCCATCCGCACGGCCGACATCGCCGGCTGCAGCGCCGTCGTCTATTGCCGGGGAAAGAGGCCCGACAGCCGGGTCATCGAGTTCGCGAAAAACAAGAAGATCCCCGTTCTCGTGACCCAGATGGTCATGTTCGATATCTGCGCGGTCCTGGCCGGCAAGGGACTCAAGGGTGTTTCGTGATGACCGCCGAGCTGATGCGCGAGCAGTACGAGATCCAAGGGGGGAATTTCGACAAGGCCGGGGAGATCTCGAGCGAGATCAAGGTCATCCTCAGGGACCTCGGCATCAGCGCGTCCAGCATCCGGCGGGCCGTGGTCGTGGCTTTCGAGGCCGAGATGAACGTCGTCATGTACGCCCGGAAAGGGACGCTGACGTTCATCCTGACGGAGGACGAGGTCAACCTGGATATCCGCGACGAGGGCCCGGGCATTCCGGACCTCGAGCTGGCCTTCCAGGAGGGATACACGACGGCTTCGGACGAGATGAGGGAGCTCGGTTTCGGCTTCGGGATGGGGCTGCCGAACATGAAGAGGAATTCCGACGAGCTGCGGATCGAAACAGAGGTCGGGAAAGGGACGTCGGTCTTAGCCAGGATCCGGATGAACGCCCATGACTGAGCTGAAGCATGGTTTCCGGATCAACACCGAGAGGTGCGACGGGCGGCTGGCCTGCATGCGGGCCTGTCCGACCCAGGCCATCCGGGTCAAGAGGGGCAAGGCCGCGGTCATTCCGGAGCTCTGCATCGACTGCGGTTCCTGCCTCGCCGTCTGCCCGACGGGGGCCATCACCGCGACCACGCTCAGCTTCGCCGAGCTGGACAGGTTCAAGTTCAAGGTCGCCGTGGCTTCTCCGGCGCTTTACACGCAGTTCGCCCTGAAGGACACGCCGGCCCAGGTCAACCGGGCCCTGCGGGCGCTCGGGTTCGACGCCGTCTGGGAATACGCGGTGGACATCGAGCTCATCGACCTGGCCATCCGGGATTACGTGAAGAATTGGACCGGGCCGTTCCCCCTGATCTCCAATTCCTGCCCGGTCGTCGTCCGCCTGGTCCAGGTCGCCTACCCGACCCTGGTCGAGCAACTGATCCGGGTCGACGCGCCGCGCGAGATCGCCGGGCGCGAGCTCAAGCGCCATTATTCGAAGAAGCTGGGCTTGAAGCCGTCCGAGATCGCCGCCGTCTACATCGCCCCGTGTCAGGCCAAGACGATCTCCATCCTCCAGCCGGCGGAAGGGGCCGGGAGCCACCTCGACGGAGCCGTCGGCATCTCCCAGATCTACAACGACCTGCTGGCCATCCTGCGGCGCCACGCGGCCAAGGACTTGCCGGCGGAAGAAGGGGAAGGCTCGGGGGAATGGTTCCACTGGGGGGCCCCGGAGGGCGAGTTCCCAAGCCTGTCCAAGGAGCATTACCTCCCTCTCCAAGGGCTGTCCGACGTCATCAAGGTCTTCAACGACATCGAGAAGGGCAAGATCCGCAACATCGACTTCCTGGAATGCCATGCCTGCCAGGGCGCCTGCATCGGAGGCAACCTGACCGTCGAGAACCTGTACGTGGCCCGCACCCGGAACCTTCGCCTGATCTCAGGGCTGGCCCGCCCGTCGCCCGCGCTCGGCAACGAGATCGCCCGGCGGTTCGCCGAGGAGGACTTTTCGCTGAGGGCGCCCATCAGGCCCCGTGACACGGAGGGACGGAGCGCCGACCTTCGCGACCGGGTGGCCAGGAAAAAGCGGGCGGCCGAGCTGCTGAAGGCCCTGCCCGGTCTGAACTGCGGGCTGTGCGGCGCCCCGTCCTGCAAGAGCCACGCCGAGGACGCTTCCCTGTCCCGGGCCGACATACGGGAATGCGTGTTCCTCTCGAAGGACCGGATCGACGTCCTGAGGGGCATTTATAAGAGAAGCGTGAGAGGAGACTGACATGGCCGGTGCAACGTCCCATTTCAGCCGCATGGACATCCGCGACCGTCGGAGGAGCCTGCTCCCCATGCTGAAGAAGATCCACGAGACCGAAGGGCACCTGTCCCGGGAGTCCATCGGGCTGCTGGCCCGCAGGCTCCGGATGTCCGAGAACGAGATCTACGGGGTGGCCACGTTCTACCCGCAGTTCCGCTTCACCCCCCCCGGGGAATACCATGTCCAGGTCTGCCTTGGCAATGCCTGCCACATCGGGGGCGCGCCGAACTTCATGGAGGGCATGAAGATCGAGCGCAGCCTCGGCGACGGCCAGACGTCGCCGGACCGGAAGCTCAGCCTGGAGGGAGCGGGCTGCCTGGGCTGCTGCGCGATGGCCCCCGTCGTCGTCGTCAACGGCGAGATCCACGGCCGGATGAACCGGGTGACGTTCATGAAGCTCGTCGACTCCCTGTCTCCCCGCGAGGAGGGATCATGAGCGCCCAAAACCCGGCAGCGAAGAGGCCCAAGACACGGATCCTGGTCTGCGAGAGCACGGCCTGCCTGTCCTCGAAGTCGTCCGAGATCCGTTCGGCCCTCGAGAAAGCGGTCGCAAAGCTCGGGCTTCAGGGCGAGGTCGAGGTCGGCTTCACCGGCTGCCACGGGTTCTGCCAGATCGGGCCGATCGTCGTCGTCGAGCCCGAAGGGATCCTCTATTGCCGGGTCAAGCCCGCCGATGCCGGGGAGATCGCCGAGAGCCACCTGGCCGGAGGCGAGCCCGTCCAGCGCCTGTTCTTCCGACACCCGGTGACCAAGGAGGTCGTCCCGCGCTACGAGGACATCGTCTTCTACAAGAAGCAGCGCAGGGTCATCCTCCGAAATTGCGGCTTCGTCAACCCCGAGCGGATCGCGGACTATGAGGAACGGGGAGGCTACGGGGCCCTCCGGAAGGCGGTCTCGTCGATGACCCCGGAGCAGGTCGTCGACGAGGTCAAGCGGGCCGGCCTTCGGGGGCGCGGCGGGGCCGGCTTCCCCACCTGGTTCAAGTGGGACGTCTGCCGCCGCCAGCCGGGCGACGAGAAATACGTCATCGCCAACGCCAACGAGAGCGCGCCGGGCGCCTTTATGGACCGCAGCCTCCTCGAGGCCGACCCGCACACGGTCATCGAGGGGCTGGCCCTGCTCGGGTACGCGGTCGGCGCCCGCCAGGGATACATCTATTGCCGGGCGGAATATTCCCTGGCCGCCAAGCGCGCCCGCATCGCCCTCGCGCAGGCCTACGAGAAGAAGTATCTCGGCCCGGGCCTTCTCGGTTCGGGCTTCGATTTCGACGTCGAGATCTTCGAAGGCGGGGGGACCTTCGTCTCCGGCGAGGAAACGGCCCTGCTGAGCTCGCTCGAAGGGTCGAGGAACATGCCCCGGCCGCGGCCGCCGTTCCCGGCTGAGAAAGGGCTGTGGGGCAAGCCGACCATCATCGACAATGTCAAGACCCTGGCCAGCGTCCCGCCGATCATCACCGAGGGCGCCGAGTGGTTCGCGTCCATCGGCGACGGAGGGGGCACAGGGACCACGGTTTTCGCCCTGACGGGCAAGGTCGTCAATTCCGGGATCGCCGAAGTGCCGTTGGGCACGCCCCTGTCGACCCTGATCTACGAGATCGGCGGCGGCATCTCCGGAAAGAAGGGGCTGAAGGCCGTCCAGACGGGCGGGCCTTCGGGCGGGTTCCTGCCCGGCCACAAGATCGAGATCCCGCTGGATTTCGACTCGCTGAAGGAGGCCGGGTCCATCATGGGGTCGAGCGGCATCATGGTCATGGACGACGACACCTGCCTGGTCGACGCGGCCCGGGTCTTCCTGTCCTTCGTCCAGAGCGAATCGTGCGGCAAGTGCGTCGCCTGCAGGGTCGGGACCCGGCACATTGTCGGCCTGCTCGACAAGATCGCCTCGGGGAAGGCCGTCGAGGAGGACCTCGCCCGGCTGGAGAAGCTGGCCGCGATCGTCCGCGACAGCTCGCTCTGCGGGCTCGGCCGGACGGCGCCCATCCCGGTCCTCACGGCGCTCAAGTACTTCCGCTCCGAGTTCATCGCCCACGTCGTGGACAAGCGCTGCCCGGCGGCCGTCTGCCGGGACCTCATCACCTTCCGCATCATCCCCGACCGGTGCACGGGCTGCATGATGTGCGTCAAGGTCTGCCCGACCGGCGCCATCACCGGCCCGCGGTCCCAGCCCCACAACCTCGACCAGAGCAAGTGCATCAAGTGCCGCTCGTGCTACGAGGTTTGCAAGTTCGACGCCGTCGCCGGAGAGGCCATCATCATCGTCTCGTAGGGCCGGCCGCCCTTCGACCTCGACGGTGGGTGCGGTCGCCTGCGGCCGGGGTGACTGTCCGCTTCTGCCAACCTGCAGGATCTCCTCGCCACGGCGTGATCGAATCGGGCCTGCGCGTGTGAAGCCGGGAGGCCCTCGTCCAGGCCCTGATAGGTCAGCCGGGGCTCAAGCCCGAGAATAGGTGTTCGCCTGAGATCCCCCAGATTATTTGAAGCCGAAGACGATGGGGAACACGGCCGCCACGATGATCGCCCAGGCGGCATAGACGGGGAGATACGACGTCTGCCACCGCTCGAGAGCGCTGAACGGCGCCCGGCCCCGCAGGAAGCGCGCGTAGAGCCATGCCGACCAGGCGAGATTGACGAGGAGGATCAGATTCTCGCCCAGCGCCGCGGTGCGGTTCGGCGTGAAGCCGAAGTCCGAGATCCGGGCCGCGATGGCCGTCAAGGCGACCGCGTCGACGACGAGCGCGCTCACGACCAGGATCAGCTGGAGCAGATCGAAGAAGCCTGGCGGCGCGAGCGGGTCCCGGGCGGAAACGGCGTACAGCAGGAGACCGAGGACGACGGCGAGCAGCAGGTCGAAGCCGATCAGGACGTCCCGCTGGATGTCGATCCCGCGGCCCGTTCCGGCCATCGTCGCCAGGAACGCCAGGAGAACCAGCGTGAAGAGCGGAGTGAAGAGCCGCGTGAGCACGGGGGCCATGTTCTCGATGACGCTCTTTTTCGCTTCGACGAGCCAGGACCCGACGAGCACGGCGCCCATCGCGCCGCAGGGCAGCAGCCATTGCACGATGAATGCTTCCGCCCGGAGGTCGATGGCCTCGAACATCCCAGCGGTAAAGAACGACAGGACGCCGCCGCCCAGGGCGATCAGAACGTAATAGATGAACAGCTCGCCCGAGAATCGGATGAAGTTCATCCGCTCATCCGGATCACGCCAGCGGAAGCCGATATAGGCCAGTCCCACGGTCAGCCAGAGAGCGATGGGCAGATGGATGGCCGCCAGCGTGAGCGTGTAGCCCCCTGGCCGGAACGGATAGAGGTTCACGAGCAGCGCGGCCGCGGCGAAGGGGACGAGCAAGCGCGCCAAGCCCGCGGCGCCCAGGCCCCTCTTCCAGGCCAGATAGGCGGTCAGGAACGGGAGGACGAAGAAGCCCAGGTTGAGGGCATAGAAGTCCCGCGTCTCTGCGGCGAGGCCGAAGCCGAAGAGCTCCGGGAGCTTGACGGCCACGGCGGCCGCCGCGGCCAGGGCCAGGACGACGATCAGTTCGGTCCGCGGCGGTTTCCCGCCGGGACCGTCGACCCCGAGCACGAGCTGCCGCCACAGTCTTCCGGAGTGCTCCCGGGCGAACTCGCGGGACAGGGCGCTCAGGCTGCCGATCCGCTTGACCGCGACGAGGAAGGCTTCGTCGGCGTCCAGGCCCGCGCCGGTGAGGGCCTCGATCTGGTCCCGCAGATGACTTTCGAGCTCCTCGACGTCGGGGCCGGCGAGGGCTTTGCCGCGGGCGACGAACGCCCGCCACTCCGCGATCCGGGCTTCGAGCTTATCAGCGTCTGCGTTCATTCGATCAGCATCCTTGGGTCAAGGGGCCGGGGGTCCTCCGCATGGCCAGGAGCGACCAGACATTCCGCAACGCGGCGTCGACGGCCTGCCACTGCCGGCGCTCCGCGGCGAGCTGGTCCTTTCCCCGCGCTGTGATCCGGTAGTACTTTCGCCGCCGCCCGCTCTCCGAGCTCTGCCACTTCCCGGCGACATATCCGAGCCGTTCGAGCCGGTGCAGCACCGGATAGAGCATGCCGTCGCTCCACTCCAGCCGCCCGCCCGACAGCCCGCTCACCCGCTTCAGGATGGCATAGCCGTAGCTGTCGCCCTCGGCGAGGATCGCCAAGACGAGGGGCGTGGCCGAAGCGGCGACGAGGTCCTTGTTGATGTCCATACCTTGCGCCATTATACATAG
>JAWOHF010000135.1:0-7585 GCA_046496285.1 Candidatus Aminicenantota bacterium | reverse complement strand
GTCCTGCGTCGTGCCCGCCTCGGCCGTCAGGTTCCTGATCGCCAGCCGCGTGGACTCCAGGGCGGCCTCCCCCCGCGCGTTGAACAGGATGGGCGTTTCAACCTTCTCCGGGGCCGGGAAGACCTCCAGGACGGCGGCTTCGCGGCCGGCCATCGGCAGGACGACCTCGCTGCCGTGTTCCCAGAATCCGGCAACCGAGGCGATGAGCCTGCCCTCCTGCGGGTGAAGCTCCTTGATCATGAACCGCTGGCCCTCGGCCAGCCCGATCGAGGCGTCGAGCTTGAAGCGGGCCTCGAGACGGCCCGGGTTGGGATTGAACAGGAAGACCAGGCCGCGGTCCTCGACGATGGCCGCCGTGCCGTCCACCCGGCCGGCCATGGGCGGCCCGATGATCGGCCGCAGGGCCCGCAAGAACCGGGCGTTCTCGTCGGTCCAATCGAGCCACTTGCGGAACCAGGCCTTGTCCCCGTCCGACAGGGCCGCGTGCTCCTCGGGATCGCGGGCCGGGATGAAGTTGATGACGTGATGGAAGGGGGCCGTGGCGATCGAGGACAGCAGCGAGTATCTCCAGCCGAGGACGTCCCAGTCCTTCGTCCGGAACCGGTCGCGCCGCATGACGCCCTCGCCGTCCGAGCGGGTCGTCTGGTGGGTGATGTATCCCGGCATGATCTCGGGCGGGCAGAAGCGCTCGACGCGGTAGACCCAGGCCGCGAAGCGCTGGCGGTTGGCCGAGACCCGGTCCGTGCTGAGGTCGGGGAAGGCCTTGAAGCTCTCCGGCTGCTCGTCGGTCAGCGTCGGATGGGGGTAGGACCCGGCCAGCCAAGTCCAGGGCCCGAAGCTCTGGTACTGCTGGCGGCCGTCGATGACGACATCGAAGCGCTCGCGCCGGAGGGTCTCGAGGATGCGGCGGGCGCCGTACCACTGGGCGTACTTGCTCGAGGCGCCGTCGTAGGCGATCCACCAGTGATCGAAGGAGAATCCCGAGGCGCCGGTCTTGCGCATGAAGGCGGTCAGCATGTCCCCCCACCAGTCCTGGAAGCTGCGCAGGCCGGTGTCGGCGCCGTCGTACCCGCCGACCTTGTCCCCGGCCCAGGCCGTCCACTCGGGCCTCTGGAGGAAGGGCAGCGAGGGGTAGGCGTAGGCCATGAGCTTGAGGTTCTTCGAGGCGGCGTGGTCGATCATCGCCTGGAGCGGGGCCGGGACCTCGTCGCGCCGCGGGTCCCACTCGCCCTTGCGGAGCTTCTGGCCGAGGCCGAACCAGAGGAGGTTCTCCCAGCCCCAGGCGTCGGCGTTGTCCTCGAGGCGCGAGAGCCGGCTGTTGGCCGGGGTGTAGAGGACGTGCGAGGCCCCGAGCTCCGCGGCCCGGTCCAGGATGCGCTTGTATTCCTCGACGCCTTCCGGGGTGCCGACGTCGATCTGGTAGTCGTTCTCGCACCAGGGGATGTGGACGCGGAGGCTGCGGTCGGGATGATAGAGGAGAAAGGACCGCACGCAGTCGGTCAGGGCGTTGACTTCGTCGGCGTCGATGGTCGGCGATTCGCGGAGGAGCCGGTCGTAGTCGGCGACCAGGTTCCATTCGGGCACGGCCTTGGCCGGGAAGCGCGTCCCGCCGAGCTCGTAGAGCCCGAGGCACAGACGGTCCGAGGCGAAAGGCCCGTAACCGGCGCTCCAGTCCATGTCGGCGGTGTAAGAGACCTCGACCCTGCGGCCCACCCGCGTCCAGTCCATGAACGGGTTCTGGAGCATGAGGAAAAGGCCCCAGGCGGGAGGGGCCGATCCGGTGTTCGAGGCGGGGAAGCGGAGCAGGGCCCCGAAGCGGCCGTCCGAGAGGCCAAGCTCTTCGGCGGGCGCGAGGCTCAAGGTCGCGGCGAGAGGCGCGATGCGCCCGAGGCGGAAGGTCCGGCCGGTGACCGTGGTCACGACGACCTGCTTGGTCACGAATTCCCAGGCCGGGCGAAGCTCGTAGACGACGTCGAAGGTGTAGGGGTCGCGGGTGGTGCGGTAGGCCAGGCGGGCCGAGGTCATCTCGATCTCGGCCGGGCCGAGGGCGCCGACGTCGAAGCCCTGTCCGTCGAGGGTGATGGACGTGGGATCGGAGGCCAGGGCGATCGTCCGGCCCGTGCGGACGGCGGTGATCGAGACCAGGCCGCGGTCGTTGAAGACGGCCCGGAGACGGCCGTTATCGAGGACGAACTCTTCGGCGGCGGCCGGGGCGGTCGCGGAGAGCAAGCTCGCAAAAAGAAGAAGAAGGACGGGCAGGGCTCGTTGAGCGGTCATCGGGGCCTCCTCGAAGGTCTCCTTCCGATTATAGACCAGCGGCGCCCCGGGCGCCAGAACCCCGGTCCTTACGCGGATCAGTCCACGGTCCGGTCGAGCCGGGCGGGAGGCTTGACGGCGGCGGGCGTGCGCGGCAGCCAGACCAGCATCTCCGTCCGGCCGCGGTTGGCCCACGCGTAGTAGGGGACGGCTTGGAAGGGCCGGGGGGACTCGACCGACTTCCCGGAGGGGCCCTTCGAAACGGAGACGGCGCTGCCGGAGAGGACGACGACACCGTTGAGAAGGTCCGGGCGGGGGTCCGCGCGGAGCGGTTCGGCGTCGGGGATGAAGAGGTCGAAGACGCGGCCGTCGTTGTCGACGCCTTCGAGGCAGAAGACGATCGGGCCGCGCTGCAGGGCGACCCGGCCGGCGTTCCCGGCCACGGCTTCGTGGGACGCGATGCGGCGAACGGGCATGGGCAGGGCGAGCTCGACGGCGTCGCCTTTCTGCCAGGTCCGGCGGATGCGGGCGTAGCCGTTCCGGATGTCTAGGGGAAATTGCTCGCCGTTGACGGAAAGCGAAGGGGTTCCGGCGGGCGCGTCCACGAAGCGGTAGAGGTCGGTCGGCACGGCCTCGTTCCGGGCCCAACCGGGGATGCGGACGGCCAGCTCGAACGGGGCCGGCCTGTCGGGATCGACGGCGATGCGGACGGCGCCGTCCCAGGGATAGCGAGTGTCCTGGGTCAGCGTGACCTTGCGCCCGGCGGCCTCGAGGTCACCGCGGCCGGCGATGAACAGGTTGACGTAGACGACGTCGCCGTCCGTGGCATAGACGTAGCCGGGCAGCGAGGGCAGGAAGCGGGTCATGTTCGGGGGGCAGCAGGCGACCTCGAACCAGGGGCTGCGCTCGTAATCGGCGGCCGACTCGAGCGGGTTCTGGTAGAAGAAGCGGTCGCCGGAGAGGGAGACGCCGGAGAGCAGGCCGTTGTAGAGAACGCGCTCGAAGACGTCCATGTACCTCGCGTCGCCGTGGAGCAGGAACAGGCGGTGGTTCCAGAGGGCGTTGCCGATCGCGGCGCAGGTCTCGGTGTAGGCCTCGGCGTTGGGCAGCTCGTAGGCGTCGCCGAAGGCCTCGGAGGTGTGGCGGGCGCCGACGCCGCCGGTGAGGTACATCTTGCTGCCGGCGACGTTCGCCCAGAGGCGGCCGATGGCCGCGGCATACTCGGGTTGGTTGGCGAGGGCGGCCACGTCGGCCATGCCCGCGTACATGTACATGGCCCGAACGGCGTGACCGACGGCCTCGTCCTGCTCGAGGACGGGCTTGTGGTTCTGCAGGTATTCGTCGGAATCGTAGACCGAGAACGGGTCGTCCGGGGCGTGCTTCCGGCCGCCGAAATAGCGGCCGCGCTCGTCGAGGAAGAACTTGGCCAGGTCGAGGTAGGCGCGGCGGCCGGTCACGCGGAAGAGCTTGGCCAGGCCGATCTCGATCTCCTGGTGGCCGGGGAAGCCGCGGCGCAGGCCGGGGCCGGGCCCGAAGGTCCGCAGGAGGAGGTCGGCGTTCTTGAGGGCGATGGCCAGGAAGGTACGTTTTCCCGTGGCCAGGTGATGGGCGACGGCGGCCTCGTACATGTGCCCGGCGTTGTAGAGCTCGTGGCTGACGCGGAGGTTCGACCAGCGCTCGGGGCCGGCCCCGGGGGCCGGGTTGGCCGGGTCGTTGGTGCGCGTCGTGTAGAGATAGCCGTCGGGCTCTTGGGCGAGGGCGATGACGGCGATGAGCTCGTCCAGGCTTTTCTCGAGCGCCGGGTCGGGGTGGAGATGGAGGGAGTAGGCGGCCGCCTCCATGGCCTTGTAGACGTCGGTGTCGTTGAAGCGGCGACCCTTGTGCGGCCCGGTCATGAGACGGGCGGCCTTGCGGAAGTTGTCGACCCGGCCGGTCTCCTCGTTCATCCGGAAGGCGAAGGGGATGGAGACGGCGCGGTTGGTTTCGAGGCGCGGGGCCCAGAAATCATCGGTCAGCTGAACGCGGGTGAAAGGCACGGGCCGGATGGGGTAGTCCGAGGCGTGAGGGGCGGCGCGCTCGCTGCGGCAGGCGGGCAGAAGGGTGATAGAGGCCGCCAGGAAGGCAACGGCCAGGCCGGCTGGCGCGGCTTTTCTTGCTGGCTTCATATTCATGTTCATTGTCCTTATAACTATATCAAATTTGATGATTTTGGAGGCAAAAACGTCACGGCCAAACTGTTGCGCCTTCGACAAAATTGTGCTTATGAACAGATAATAATGAAGATGCTGAGGTCCGACCCCAATATGATATAATCGCCGGCATGAGCGGGCCGTGGCTTGTTTTAGTCGGGCTGGCGGCCGGGGTCATGGCCGGGCTGTTCGGCATCGGCGGCGGCGTCGTCATCGTCCCGGTCCTGGTCGTCTTCGCCGGGTTCACGCTGGTCAAGGCCACGGGGACCTCGCTCGCGGCCATCGTCCTGCCGGTCGGGCTGCTCGGCGTGCTCGCCTTCTACCGGGCCAGGATCATCGACGTCCGGGCCTCGATCTACCTGGCCCTCGGCCTGCTGACCTCGGTCGCCGCCGGGGCCTGGCTGGCCAACACCCTGCCGGCCGGGCTGATGGGCAAGCTCTACGCCCTGTTCCTGCTCTACGTGAGCTGGAATTTCATCGACCCGGTGCCCAGAGTGCGGCGGCTGCTGGGCCGCGAAGCGGCGCTGAAGCCGGAGCCGGTCACGATACCGCGCCCCGGGGCGCTCGTCCTCTATGCGATCGGCCTGGGGGGCGGGGTCATGGCCGGGCTGTTCGGCATCGGCGGCGGCAACATCATCGTTCCGCTCCTGGTCCTTGTGCTGGGTTACCCGGCCAAGCGGGCCATCGCCACGTCGCTCGGCGCTCTTCTCGCTCCCGTCGGCCTGCCCGGCGTCCTCTATTATTATCAGGCGGGCACGCTCGACCTGGGCGCGGCGGCCTGGGTGGCCGCGGGCCTTTTCCTGGGGACGGTCTTCGGCGCCCGCATCACCATCCGCCTCCCGGCCCCGACCGTCAAGCTCCTCTACGGCCTCTTTCTGCTCTTTGTCGCCGCCCGTCTTGCCTTGGCTGCTGTATCTATTTAAAAAAATAGAAGGAGAGACCTCATGATCGCGGACCCGTCCAACGAGCCCGTCCTCAAGCTTTTCAAGGAATGTGACGCCCTCCTCCAAGGCCACTTCAAGCTGACCTCGGGCAAGCACTCCGAGTGGTACTTCGAGAAGATCCGGCTCATCGAGAAGCCGGCCGCCCTCGAACGGATCGTCGACCTCCTGGCCGAGAAGATCCGCCGCGAGGTCCCGGATTTCGACTACGTCGTCTCCCCGGCCTACGGGGCCATTGCCATCGGCTTCCTGGCCGCCCTCAAGCTCGATAAAAAATTCGCCTTCAGCCAGCGGGTCGACGAGAAGATGTCGTTCCGCTCCGGGTTCTCCGGGCTCGACGGCTCGCGGGCGGTCATCGTCGAGGACATCCTGACGACGGGCGGCTCCATCCACGAGGTCGTCGAAAGCCTCAGGGCCCGCGGCACCGAGGTCGCCGGCGTCTACGTTCTCGTCGACCGCAGCGCCGGGACGATACCCGTGGAGGGGAAGCCTGTCGGCAGCCTGCTGGCCCTCAAGGTCGAGGCCTTCGAACCCGACGCCTGCCCCTTCTGCGCCAAGGGGCTGCCGATCACCAAGCCCGGCGCCTCGGATAAGAAGACCTGAAGCGCTAAACCCCCTTTCCGGCCCCTTTTTTTCACGGACGTTAGAACAGCCGAGGCACGTTCAAGGAAGAAATGCGGCGGGCGGGTCGTCCAATATTATGGATGACGGGCGGGAGCCGTCACGCGCTCGCGGCCGTCGGCATCTCGAATCGACCGGAGGACGTTCATGACCCTTACGATCCCCACGGCCCTGAGGACCGCCGGGCTCGCCGCCCTCATCGCGACCCTGGCCGCAGCTCTGGCTTCTCCCGCCGCCGGTCCCGCTCCCCGGCCTCTCGCTCCTTCCGCGACGGTCGAAACGGACGCTCGGCCTTTTTCGTCAGAGGCTCCCGCCCAGGACCTCGATGCGAAGGTCCGGTCCTTCCTGGAGCGCAGCCGCGGGCGTTGGCGGGATATGAACGTGCCCGAGTCCGACGGGAAGATCCTCTACGACCTCATCATCGCCAACGGATACACGCGGGCTCTCGAGATCGGCACGTCGACAGGCCATTCCGGCGTCTGGATAGCCTGGGCCCTGAGCAAGACGGGCGGCCGACTCATCACCGTCGAGATCGACGAGGGCCGCCACCGCGAGGCCCTGGCCAATTTCCGCGAGGCCGGTCTCGATACGTATATCGACGCCCGCCTGGCCGACGCCCACGAGCTCGTCCCGGCCCTCGCCGGGCCGTTCGACTTCGTGTTCTGCGACGCCGACAAGGACTGGTACAAGAACTACTTCGTGGCCGTCCTGCCCAAGCTCACGGTCGGTGGCTGCTTCGCCGCCCACAACGTCTCCGAGCGCCAGCGCCGCGGCGGCTGGGGCACGGGCGAGTTCCTGCGCTACGTCGAGAGCCTGCCCTTCATGGAGACGACCTTCGCCGGGGGCAGCTGGTCGGGCTTGTCGATCAGCTACAAGCGGGCGGAACGCTGAGGCTCACCACTTCTTGTATTTCCAGAACGTCAGGAACCCGACCATCGAGACCGCGGCCAGGCCCATGATCTTCCAGAAGTCCGGCAGCTCCTTCAAGCCGAAGGGGAGCACGACGTTCATGGAGAAGATCGAGACGACCAGCGTCGGGACCATGATCGAGATGGTGATGATGTTGAGGGTCTTCATGAGGACGTTGAGGTTGTTGCCGACGATCGAGGCCCGGGCGTCCATCAGGCTGGCCAGGATGTTCGAGTAGACCTCGGCCTGACGGTAGCACTGGTTGTTCTCGATGAGGACGTCGTCGAGCAGTTCGAGCTCCTCCTCGGTGAAGCCGAACTTCGGGACGATGTGGCGCCATATCACGTTTCCTTTTACCGTTATTACGAAAGAAAGACAATGGCGTTGTCGGCAACCATCTACAGCAAAAAGTATGCACGCAGAAGATTTAAGTTTGTATGTTTATATATTACAATGAGTTATCTGGATATTAGGCCTTCGTGTCGTGGGATATGGGGGTGGAGTGAAGCGCGATTCTGGTATTTTTTTTCACATTTTAAAAGAATACATATGCATGATGTGAAAAAAAATGCTCTCTTTCAAAATTAATGAACTCGCAAAAAGTCGGTTTTGTAAACGACATTGAGCCTTTTGGGAAAAAAGCGGACGAACGGCTCAGCGTCAAAAATG
>JAWOHF010000091.1:0-15352 GCA_046496285.1 Candidatus Aminicenantota bacterium | reverse complement strand
TTCGTCGGCAAGTGGTTCTTCGACGTCCTGTCCCCGCAGGGTTTGGCCAAGAAAGTGTCGAACGTCAAGGCCGTCGCCCTGATGGCCCTCAGCATCGGTATTCTGGGCTTTATCGTCTTCATTATCGCCCGGGCCGCCTCGCTCTACTTGAGCACCGCCTGGAGCGAGACCTCGCTCGACCTTTAATTCGCGGATCCTTTCCTATTCCCTCGGGTGCTCTCGATACGGCTCTGCCGATAGATATCCCCCTTGGCCCCCCACGCCCCCGGGAACCTGTCCCGACGGTTCCCCCGTCGCCGGAGCGCCGGGTCCCCCTCCGCTATGGGGGTCTTCAGGGGGATACCTATCGTCAGCCCTTATGCCGTTCTTCTCGGGAATAAGAGAAGAATCCGCTCATTGACAGGCTCGGCGGGTTTTGTTACTGATAGCCCTCAAGATTTCAAGGGTACGGGAAAGGTTTGTATGACGGGCTTCGTGGTTCCTCTCTCGAGCAGAAAGGCACGTGATCCGTCCCGGGCGGGCGGCAAGGGCTCTGGGCTGGCCCGGCTTGTCCGGGCCGGATTCCCAGTGCCGCCGGGATTCGTCATTACCACGGCCGCTTTTCGGGAGGCGATCACTCAAGTTTCAGCTCTGATCAAGCTCTCTGGGCCCGTGCCTTCGTTTTCCGCCGATCAACTCGAAGCGGCGCGCCGGGCGCTCCTCGCCTGGGACATGCCCGCACCGTTGCGCCGCGCGGTCCTAGACGCCTACCGCCGGCTCGCCGGCCCGGTGGCCGTCCGCTCCTCGATGGTCGGCGAGGATTCCAAGGCCGGGTCGTTGGCCGGCCAGCTCGACACCGTGCTCGAGGTCGACGGCGAGGAGGCCCTGCTCGATGCCGTCCGCCGAGTCCTGGCCTCCGCGTTCGGCGACCGCCTTTGGGCTTACCTTGCGAAAAGCGGTCCCCGCACGAACCCCTCCATGGCCGTCGTCGTCCAGCGCATGGTCCGGGCAAAAGTCTCGGGCGTCGCCTTCAGCGCCGACCCGGTCACTTGCGAGCCGGGCGTCGTCATCGAGGCCGTCCCCGGGCTCGGTGAGGACCTCGTCCAAGGGCGCGTCCGCCCGGACCGATACAGGCTCGATCCGGGCCAGCGACTTGCCGGATCCGCCCCCGCCCGCCCCGGAGGTCCGCTCCTCGACGAGACGAAGGCCCGCGAGCTCGGCGGGCTCGTCCGCTCGATCGCCGTTCTGGCCGCGGCGCCCCAGGACGTCGAATGGGCCTTCGACGGCCGCCGCTTCCACGTTCTCCAAGCACGTCCCATCTCCTCGATCTCCGGAAAGACCGTCTACTCGCGCCGCATGGTCTCCGATATGGCCCCGGGCCTGGTCAAGCCCCTCGTCTGGTCGACCAAGTACCTGTCGATGGCCGAAAAAGTCTTCGGCCGGATCTTCGACGCCCTCCTCGGCCCGACCGGCGCCGACTACACGCGCTTGGTGGCCCGGATCCACTCGCGCCTCTACACGGACGTCACCATGCTGGGCGGGCTTTTCTCGCGGATCGGCCTGCCCGCCAATTTTTTTGAGGTCGTCGCCCGCGAGGAAAGGGCCGTTCATCACAGGGTCCGATTCCGGTTCCGACTACGGATGGCCCCGGCCTTCCTCCGGTTCCTGAGCTTCGCTCTCAGGGAATTGCGGGCGGGGAAACGTCTCGGGCCATTCCTCGCGTCCCAGCACCGCAAGCTCGACGAATTCCGGGCCATGGACGGAGCTTCCCGGAGCCCGCGGGAGCTCGTCGGCAGCCTCGGCCGGCTGGTCGAGGCCCACGCCGCGGCGCAATGGTTCATCATCGTCATCTCGATGAACATGGCGGTGCGCCGCAAGATCCTGGCCCGCTTGATCGCTTCGTCCTGCCCCGGTACGAGCCCCGGCGACGTCATCAAGGGCTACGGCCGGCGCGAAAGCCTGGCCCCCTTCGAGGCGATGAAGGAGCTGGCCGGCGAGGTCAGGCGCCTCGACCGCGACCTCGTCGCGCGGATCGCCGACGGGACCGGATTCGATTTCGCGTCCGTCCTGGCGGTTTCGGAGCCGGGCCGGGCCGTTCTCGACGGCTTCGGCAGATTCATGGCCCGCTACGGGTTCCTGAGCGCCAACGGCAGCGACTTCTCCGAGGTGCCATGGATCGAGAACCCGCGGCTCGTCTGGAGAACGGTGGCCCGCCTGGCGTTGACCCACGATCCCCCGGCCCCGGACGCGGCGGGATCGCACCGCGACGAGACGATCGGCCGGGTCCGGTCCCGGCTAGGCCCGCTCCGGAGGCGGATGTTCGACCGGCTCCGGGCGTCGACCGTCTGGTTCATCGCCTGGCGGGAGCGGGTCAGCCTGTTGATGACCGAGGACTCCTATCTGATGCGGCGCTGCGCGCTGGCCCTCGGCGCGAAGCTCGTCGAGCGGGGCGCCCTGGCCGAGCCCGGCGATGTCTTCTTTCTGTTCCGTGACGAGCTCGAACGCCTGGCCTCGAACGGCGAAGGAAGCGAGGAGATCCGGGCGAGGCTCCGGGATCGGAAGGCCGAGATAGAGGCGGACGAGGCCCTCGAGCCCCCCGACACGTTTTGCGGCCAGGAAGCTCCTTTGCGGCACGCGCCGTCCGTCGAGGGGCTGGAGTTCCTGTCGGGGATCGGAGGCAGCGCGGGGGTCAGGAAGGGGAGGGCCCGGATCGTCCATGACCCGGCCCGCGAAGGCCTCGATCTGGGGCCCGCCGATATCCTGGTCGTTCCTTTCACCGACGTCGGCTGGACGCCCATCCTCAGCGGGGTCGCGGCCATCGTGGCCGAGACGGGGGGCCAGCTGTCGCACACCTCGATCATCGCCCGGGAGTTCGGTGTGCCCGCCGTGGTCAGCGTCCCTGGCGCGACCCGGCTCATCCGCGAGGGGCAGGTCATTACGGTCGACGGCGCGGCCGGGCGGATCTACTTCGATAACGGCGAAGGTACGTGAGGAGGCCAAAATGATCCCCCAGAACATCCTGATCGCGGCGGCCGCGGGATATCTCGCCGGGTCGGTATCCATGGCCCGGCTCGTCACCCGGCTCGTCGCGCCGAAGACCAAGATCACCGACAAGTTCGAGGTCGGGCTCGAGGGCAGCGATAAGAAGCTCGCGCTGGGCACGATCAGCGCCTCGTGGGTATCCTATCACGTCGGGGCCAAGTGGGGGTTCCTGACCTACGTCCTCGACCTCCTGAAGATCGTCGCCGTAGCGCTCGTCCTCAAGAGCGTCTGGCCGGGGGAGCCGTATTATTTGGTGGGCGCGGCGGCCGGGGTCGCGGGCCATGTCTGGCCGGTCTACCACCGCTTCAAAGGCGGGCGCGGCATCTCGGCGATCTACGGCGGGCTGCTGGTCATCGACTGGGTCGGCGTGCTGGTGTGCTCGTTCGGCGGGATGTTCCTCGGGCTGCTCGTGTTCCGGGACGTCCTGACGGCCTACATGGCCGGGGTCGTGCTGATCATCCCGTGGGTCTTCTTCCGGACCCATGACGCTGCCGCGGTCGTTTACGCGGTCGCCGTCAACATCCTGTTCGTCATCGCCATGCTGCCCGAGATCCGCAACTGGAACCGGATCAAGCGGGAAGAGAAGTGGGACGACCCGGCCGAGGTCATCCAGCTTTCGGGCATGGGGCGCGGACTGCTCAAGATGGGGCGAAAGCTCGGGCTGATCAAGAAGAAAGATGCCTCCTGATCCCATCGTCATCCTGCCGGGCTTTCTCCTGACGCCGGGGCGGTTCAAGGAGATGCGGGCGGCGCTGCGGGCGCTGGAGTGCGGTCATGTGTGGATCGTCCCGGTGACGGTCGGCGACTGGGCGGCGAGCGTCTCGGCCGCGGGGTGGAAGCGGATCCTGTCGAAGCTCGAGGCGACGGTGTGCCGGGCGCGGGAGGAGGCCGGGGCGGAAAAGGTCATCCTGATCGGGCACAGCTCGGGCGGGGTGATGGGGAGGCTTTTCCTGGCGCCCGCCCCGTTCCGCGGGCACGTCTACGACGGGAAGAGGTTCGTGCGCGCGCTGATCACGCTGGGCAGCCCCCATCAGGCGAAGCGGGCCTCGCCGATGAGGCGGAAGGTCCAGACGATGTATCCGGGGGCTTTTTTCGCGCCCGAGGTCGAGTACCTGTCGGTGGCCGGGAAAGCCGTTCTGGGCGACCCGAAGGGCTCGCCGCGGGAACGGGCGGCCTACCGCGGCTACAAAACGCTCTGCGGATCGGGCGCGATCTGGGGCGACGGGGCCGTGCCCGTCGATTCCGCGCTGCTCGAGGGGGCCCGGCACGTCGTGCTCGACGGCGTACATCATTTCGCGACGAAGGGCGGCCGCCTCTGGTACGGCAGCGCCGACGTCGTCGCCCAATGGTTTAAATGAGGCCCCTTTTCCGGCGGAACCACTTGTAAACGGGGCAGCGGCAGTTCTCGCAGGCCCGGCAGACGAAGAGCATGACCTCGGCGTGGGCGGCCAGGATGAGAATCAAGAACGCGATGAACAGGGGCTTGGTCTGCCAGAGCCAATATTGGGGAAAGAGGGCCAGGAGAGTCAGCGTGCCCAGGATGCCCGCGAAGTCGGCCTTGGTGTAGGCTTCGGTTTTGCGGGGCGGCAGGCGGAAGCTCAGCCGGCCAGGGAGGACCATCAGGCAGGCTTTGCCGCGGCAGACGCACTTGCCGCAGAACAGGTAGACGATCGTGGGCAGGCCGGCGAGGACCATCAAACCGTAGAGGACCGCCGCCGGCGCTGACTTAAGGGCGACGGCGACGAGCCCGACGAGGAGGGAGGCGATAAGCAGCGCAAGGGTCAGCACCCCATGGAACCGCGGCGAGAGCTTTCGCATTTTATCTTAACGAGGCTTTGGTGAAGACGTGGTCGGGAATGTCGGCGTTGAACTCGATGTCCTCGAGGATGAACTCGGTGCCCTGGCCGTCCTTGAGGGCGTCCTTGAAGACGATGCGGGTCGGCACCCAGCGGTCGCCCATCCGCTCGACGTTCTTGACGTCGGTCGTCTTGAGAAGCTTGCCGCTCTTGGCGAAACGCTCTTCGCGAAGGACCGTGTATCGCTCCTTGTCGACCCAGATCTTGCGCTTGTAATAGGCGATCTCCTCGCCGCGCGAGACGAGGTCGAGCACCCAGCACGGCCGTTCCCCGTAGTCCTCCTCGCCGGCGATCGACGCCGCGTACAGCTCCGCCAGCCTGTGGTCCTCCATCATGTCCTCGTACGAAAGGTCGGAGCCCATGACCGGCTGCCGCAGCATGTGCCCCGAGATGAGGATGGTCCGGTCCGATGACGGCGTGTAGGTCCAGAGCTGGTCCTCGAGCTTGAGCATCTTGGTGCCCTTCTCGCGCGGGGGATCGAGGTACTCGGTGAACGATTTCGTCTGGCCCTGGATCCACGACCTCGACTTGACCGACCGCGAGCCGCGCCGGCCGTGGATGGTCATGACGCTCATCGAGATCTTGTTGTCCGAGCCCATGTTCTCGTCGGCCCGCCGGAGGATGGCGTCGGCGTCGGGGGCCTGGGCGATGGCCGCGGCTAGGGACGAAGCGCCCATAACGATCGCTGCCAACATCAAGATATAGCTAGAGATACGGTGTCTCATGATTCGAACTCCTTGGCCAGCTGCGAGGTCTGCCGCTTGTAGATGCCGATGCCGGAAACGGCCCGCCCGAGGAAGGTCGCGGCCAGGCCGGGGACGAACCCGATGACGTAGCTTCCGGCCGTCACCCGGGCCCGCAGGACATCGGTGATCAGCATCGAGGCGTTCTTCATCATCCCGCCGATGTCGAGGCCTTTCGTCTGGAGATAATAGGCGGCCGCCAGCCCGACGGCCGTCCCGACGGCCGAGCCGATGATCCCGATGATGATCCCTTCCCCGATGAGCGAGCGGTAGAGCCGTCCTTTGTCCTCGCCGAGGGCCAGGCGGATGCCGAACTCGCCGTAGCGCCTCAGGCTGCCCATCAGTCCGGCGTTCCATAGGACGATGGAGATGACCAGGATGAAGATGACGAGCATCAGCGTGTAGATCGACGAGGCGAAGTCGAGGGTCTGGGCCAGGCCGCCCTGGTCGCGGAGGGTGACCATCTCGGGCGCGAACTCGCCCTCGTCGCCGCGGCGGGCGTCGTTGAAGGTGGCGGCCAGGGCGGCGGCCTCCTTGCCCCGGTAGATCAAGTCGCGGTAGAAGCCGAGGATCTCGCCGGCGGCGTCCTCCATGTCGAGGGCCGTCTGGACATCGGCGATGTCGGCGACCAGGGCGCCCCGGTCCATGGCCGAGACGCCGAAGTGGACGGTGCCGGAGACGATGAAGTTGTGGACGACCATTCCGCCGTACATCGTGGCCCCGATGAGGGTCGCCGTCGAGCCCGGCCCGACGCCGAGGCGCGTGGCGAATCCGTCGCTGAGGAGGATCTCGCCGGGCCGCTCGGGGAGGCGCCCGCGGACGAGGGCTTTCTCGAGGTTGAGCAGGGCGCGCTCCGGGCTTCCGGGCGAAAGCAGATCGACGGCCAGGCCCGCGGCCGGGCCTTGGGAGCGGGTCTCGCCGTTCTCGTCGGGGATGTCGATGAGCCCGCCGAACTTGACGCGCGGCGTCCAGAAGAGCTCGGGGTGGTCGCGGCCGAGCTCGGCCGTGAGGGCGTCGATGCCCATCAGGGCCAGGTCGTTCGGGGCCTGGTCGGCCTCGCGGGCGTAGGCCCGGGACATGACCTTGACGTGGCCGGCCTGGAACTTGGCGCTGGCCTCGATGATGGTCGAGATGGCCCCGTTGATCCAGCTGAACCCGACCACGGTCAGCGTCGCGCCGAGGACGACCGTGAGGAAGGGCAGCAGGCTCCGGGCCCGGTCGCGCAGGAGTCCTTTGAGCAGGAAGCGGATCATGTCATCCGTCCTCTCAGGGCGTCGGTCGGCTTGAGCTTGGCGATGCGGCGCGTCGGGAGGAACGAGACCGCGGTCGTCGTCAGCAGGACGAGAAGGGTCGTGCCGGCGACCAGGGCCAGGCTGTAGGACGGGAAGAGGCGCTCGCCGATGGCGAACCCGTAGCTGTCGGTGTCGCCGGGCAGGGCCCAGCCGGTGCGGGCCATCCACGAAAGGAGCGGGATGCCGTAGACGGCGCCGACCAGGGCGGCCAGGACGCCGTTGAGCATGCCTTCGAGCGTGAACAGGCCGATGAGCTTGGTGCGGGTGAAGCCCAGGGCCATGAGGGTGCCCATCTCGCGGCGGCGGTGGAAGATCGACAGGACCTGGGTGTCGAAGATGGCCAGCATGGCCAGGGCCAGGAAGATGGCGTAAAGGATGGAGCTGCCGGCCGACTTCGACTCGACCATGGCGTGGAGGTCGGTCAGGAAATAATCGGGATCACGGAAAAGCCAGCCGGAGAGGTCGGCGGCGGCGGGCGCGGGCGCATCCTGGGCCAGGACGACGAACGTGGCCTGGCCTTCGAGGCCGGTCATCGCCTGCAGGCGGGCCAGGGGGATCCAGATCTGGCCGCTGTCGACGGTTTGGACCGAGGTCTTCATGACCTGGACGACCGTGGCGTCGCGGGCGTCGAAGGTGCCGCGGGCGTCGCGCCACCGCACGGTGAACGAGTCCCCCGCGCCGAGGCCGGTCAGCTCGGCCATGCGCTCGCCGATGAGGGCGGGGATCTCGTCGCCGGGGGGCGCGGCGTCGGCGCCGAGGAACGAGGTCGGGATGTCGAGGACGGTCTGGGCGGGCTCGATGCCCTTGATCTGGATGGTGAACAGGCGGCCCCCTGGGTAGATGGTGCCCTGGATGACGAGGACGGGTTCGGCCTGGCCGGCGGCGGCGAGAGGGGCGAGGAAGGAGGGAACGGGGCCGTGGGCGTCAGTCAGGCTGAGCGGGTCGTAGCGGTCGTAGACCGGGTGCTGGACGTGGCCGCCGGCGACCTCGACGGCGATCATGGCCTCCTCGGCCTGCTTGTTCATGCCCTCGAGCAGGCCCTGGCTGAAGATGATGAGGACGAAGGAGAGCGACAGGACGAAGACGTTGAGCCAGGTGCGCAGGCCCGCGCCGAGGAGGTTCTTGAGGGCCAGCTTGAGGAGGGTCACGGGCGGCCTCCGGGGGTGCGAGGGGCGGCGGGCGCGGGCGAGTGGCCGCGGCTGTCCTGGGCCTCGTCGGACTCCACGTGGCCGTCGACGAGAGTGATCTTGCGGCGGAGGTATTGCATGACCTTGGGGTCGTGGGTGGCGAAGATGAAGGTCGTGCCGAGGTCGCGGTTGAGGCGCTCCATGGTCTGGAGGATGTTGTGGGAGTTCTCGGCGTCGAGGTTGGCGGTCGGCTCGTCGGCCAGGACGATGTCGGGCTCCTTGACCACGGCCCGGGCGATGGCCACGCGCTGAGACTGGCCGCCGGACAGCTGGGCCGGCTTGGACTTGGCCCGGTCGGCGAGGTGGACCCACTCGAGGGCGGCCATGACCTTGCGGCGGCGCTCTGCCGGCGGGTCGCCGAGCAGGAGCAGGGCGAACTCGACGTTCTCGTAGACGGTGTAGACGGGAAGGAGGTTGAAGGTCTGGAAGATGAAGCCGATGTGGCGGTTGCGGAGGCGGGCGGCCTGGCGGTGGGTCAGGGTCTCGATGCGCTGGCCCATGACCACGGCGCTGCCTTCGGACGGGGCGTCGAGGGAGCCGAGGATGTTGAGCAGGGTCGTCTTGCCGGAGCCGGACGGGCCGACGAGACCGGCGAACTCGCCCGAGTCGAAGCTCAGGTTGACGCCGGCCAGGGCCTCGAGCTTGTGCAGGCCCATGGGGTAGATCTTCTTCAGGTCCTTGGTGACGATGAGCGGGGTGTCCGACATGGCGGCCTCGTTTCCTGCGCTAGAAGTAGTAGGCGAGAAGGAGCTGAAAGCCCTTGCCCGCATAGGATGAGGAGCCCGGCTGGCCGGAGAAGACCAAGAGCTCCTCGGGATTCCAGAAGAGCATGACGTTGAGGGACAGCGCGTCGTAGGTGCGCTTCCAGGAGATGAAGCTGTAGGCGTTGCGGTTTTTCCAGTCGTAGTAGAAGATGCCGTTGAGCTCGTCGAGAAGGGCCAGGGGGTAGCGGAGGAGGAGGGCGGAGTAACTCAGGGATTCGCCGCTCGTGAAGGCCCGGGCGCTCGACTCGAGGTGGAAGTGTTCGGCGAGGGCGGTCAGGCCGTTGCCCAAGCCGAAGGTGTAGTCCATGCCGACGGTGAACGTCAGCTGGTAGGGGAAGGGCAAGAGGGTCGTCTGCTGGTGGACGAGGGCGCCTTCGAACCAGAAGCCGACGCCGATGTCCCATTTGCCGTCGAGGCCGAGGCGGTCTTCGGGGACGGGCTCGAGGGGGAGCGGGGTGTCGGGGGGGGGCAGCGCGGGGGGCACGAGGCCGTCGATGGCCGCCTTGCGGTGATGGTAGGTCGCGCCGAGCTCGCCCTTGAAGAGGGGGATCTGGACGCGGCCCCCGAACTCGGGAGTGTTCTTGTCGGGCGGGGCGAGGTCGAAGCCGCGGGGGTCGTCGTTGCCGTACATGGTCCAGGCCCAGAAGTTGGCGTTGCCCTTGGTGTAGAAACGGAGGAGCAGGGCGGTGACGCCGTCGGTCAGCTGGAGGGGGTCGCGGGGGTCGAGAGTGTCGAACCACATCATGGGCCGGAAGAGGGTGGCCGAGCCGAAGCTGACCTTCTGGAGGCCGGCCCGGGCCTCGAAGTGCGGGGTCGAGAGGCGGACCCAGGCGCGGTAGGGCTTGATGTCGCCGGAGGCGTCGGCGGGGTCGCTGGAAAGGAAAAGGAGCGAGCCGTAGGCGTTGGCCGAGGCCTCGCCGTCGAAGGTCACGGCGCGGCCGGCGGCGAGGGAGAATTTGATCTCGGGGATGAAGCGGAGACTGACGAGAGGGGAGACGGGGGCCTCGAAGGAGGTCGAGGCGAGGAGCGAAAGCATGCCGCTGAAGTGGAGGCCCTGGGCGGCGGCGGGAGGAGGGGCGAGGAGGGTGAGGATCAGGGTCAGAGTGATGGAGTGGCGGGGGCGCCGGGGGGCCGGATGTGGAGGTAAGGGGGGCGGGGCGGCCGGAGACCGACGGCGGTGTGTATGGTGAGAAATACTGCGTTCCGTACCCATCGGGTTTCCTTTGAAAATAGGGAAATCCATTCTTCCATAGGCGCCCGGGACTGTCAATTTCCCCTAATTTGGGGACACAATACTCATTCACTAATTTCTTTCGGCCGTGGCGCAAGGGCGATGCATTAGTTGTCTGGCTGGCGTAGATGGAGGGTGCGATCCGGGGATATGTACCTCCGGTACGTGTCACTCCCTTCAGATTGCGGGCGAAAAAAGGGAATGAGTATTGTGTCCCCGAATTACGTGGTCGGTGTAGGTCTCGACGGCCTCGATGCGGATGTTCTTGACGACCAGGCCGACGTGCATGCGCATGACGGCCCGGGTCATCACCTGGTGACCCTCGGGGAGCACGCGGAAATCGATCGTCATCTCCATGCGCTTGAGGGGAGCGGGCTTTTTGGCGATGGTCAGCTCGGCGCGGAGGACGTCGAAGGTCGAGGGGTCGATGTAGTAGAGGCCCTCGAGCTTGTCCTCGGAGCGGACGCGGGAGCGCGACTGGAGGACGATGACGGGCGCGCCGTCGAGGTCGGAAGGGCCTTTGAGGGTGAAGTCGTAGCCGGAGCGCTTTTCGGGGCTGAAGGGCAGGACCTCGTCGCGGTTCATGTCGAGGCTGCGGCGGCCACGGCTGCGCTGGTCGTCCTTGCGCTCGGTGTCGGTCGAGCGGCGCTGCTTTTCCGCACGCTCGCTGGCTTCGGCGCGCATCTTATCGGTGACGTCGCGTGTCCGTCCGTCCTCGGTCTCGACGGCGCTCAGGATGTCCTCGGACCAGTGCTTGCCGTCCGCGGTGACGATCTTCTCGGTGGTCGTCGTCTTTTTCGGCTTCCAGGCCGAGCTCATGAACGAGGTCGTGGAATGGGCCCGGGCCTGCCAGGACTCGAGCTTCGGGTAGGAGGCCAAGCGGTCGCCCAGCTTGGCGACGAGCTCGGCGGCCCCCCCGGCGTCGCCGGAAGACTGAGGGGACGGGCGTGCTGCGGACAAACCGTTTGCGGAGAATGAAAGAATGAGGGTCAAGGTCAAAATGATAGAACTTTCGAGACCGATACCGCCAATCCGGCAGATGGTCTGTGCCAAGCTTGCCTTATCGGGAAAGGGCTTTGTCATCCGCATTGTTCATCCTCTCAATACCGGTAGCGCCGCCTCGGACATCCAAGCTACCAGTCGAGGTGTTCCTTGTCAAAATTCGAACATGCGCAACTTTCCGGAGCGATCAGCTTCGCGATTTTCGACGAGGGATCGGCTGGAGGTTCTTGGCCGTCCCACCAAGCCGGGCCAGCCGCTTGCCGCTATCACGGGCGATATGAGCCAGAATATCCTCGAATCGTTGGGAGCACCTCTCATCAAGGGCTTTGTCGAATTCCTCAAGCCAGGAGCGGATATACTGGCGATCAAAACCCGGGTTCTTAAGAATAATGGTTGTGACGTCTTCGATATCTCGAGGTCTTCCTGCTACGATCTTAAGAATGACAATATCCTCAAGAGAGGCAAACCGTACAGGCGTTCCATCGAAGATCACTTCTCTGGCCCTCTCTATGGCCTGTCTCTCGAATGGCGAGAAAGAGAACACGAAATCGACCCGGATCCCGGTCTCGTCCTCTGTGGATGGCAGAACCATCGTTTTACGGACAAAATCGTCGATATTATCGGATTCGATTCTCAAACCTAGAGAGCACACGGACTCCTCGATTATCGGAAGCTCTTCGATCCCCACCCCCAACGTGATGTCGATGTCTTTCGTCAGGCGGGGTTCGCCATAGAGGAGGACGGCCTGGCCGCCGATGATCATGTAGGGGATCTTATTTCGGTCGAGTTCTACGGCGACCCTTTTGATCAGGCTTTTGTACATTGTTCACCGCCTTGGCGATCCGGATCTTGACCTCGATCCCCTCGAGCGGGTCCTTAGGCGGGAATGCTCCAAGCATGACGGCCTCTGCGTAGAGGGCATCGAGGATCCTGAAATTTTGCTCGACGTCGACCTTTTCGGCCCGGATGCGTGCGGCCTCGAAAGCCTGGAGCTTTTTAGGGTTCTTAACCATATTAAAACATAAGCAGGAACGAAAACAGCATTTTCGACTACAATTATACCATAGTTAGTTTCGACGTAGTTATAGTATTTTGTGCGCATTACGAAATATCGGCAGTCTTCCAGCGCAGTTTTCGACCGGGCCCAGCTGAGGACCCGGGAGCGGGCTAAAGGATAGACATCCCAGGCCGAAAATCATATGATGGGCGGCACGGCCCAGCCCGCAAAAGCCCGCAAATGAAAGGAGCGCGCGTGACGTGAGGAGAACAGTGACGGAGAAGGATAAGAAGCTTTCGAGAAGAGGGTTCCTGGGCGCGTCGCTGGCAGCGGCCGCGGCGACGGCTGCGGGGCAGGCTACGGCTTCGGCGCAGATCCCGGCCCAGGTGCCGACCCAGCCCGCGTCTGATCTCAAGATCAAGGAATACCGGACGCTCGGCCGCACGGGTTTCAAGGTGTCCGATATCGGCTTCGGCGGCGGGCCGCTGACCAACGACAACGTTCTCCGGGCGGCCCTCGACGCGGGAGTCAACTACATCGACACGGCCGAGCACTACGGGCGCGGCGCGTCGGAACGGACGATCGGCGAGGTCCTCAAGACCCACGACCGGAAGTCGTTCTTCATCACGACCAAGCTCAACATGTCGTTCGACAAGCGGATCGCCAAGGCCGAGCTGCGCGACCGTTTCGTGAAGGCCCTCGAGCGCATGCGGACCGACTACGCCGACTGCCTGATGATCCACATGTGCTCCTTGGACGCGGTCAAGTATGAGCCCTACCACGAGCTCATCGGCGAGCTGAAGACCGAGGGCAAGGTGAGGTTCTCCGGACTTTCGAACCACGGCGCCGACCTCAGCCTCTTCGGGCGCCTGGACGACCCGATGGACAAGGTCGTCCTGGCCGCGGCCGAGGACGGACGGTTCGACATCATGCTCTTCGTCCACAATTTCCTTCAGGGTGAGACGGGGGAGAAGGTCCTCGAGGCCTGCGCGGCGAAGAACGTGGGCGTCACATTGATGAAAGCCGACCCGGGCCTGATCACGCGGAACGAGAGGGGGAGCCTGGAGGGCATCGAAGCCCGCTACAAGAAGGACGGCCGGGAGCTGCCGGAGACGTTCGCCGGGCTCAAGGCCAAAGCGGCCGAGAGGGCGGCGGCGACCGAGGCCTTTCTCAAAAAGCACGGCTTGGCCGGCCCGGAAAAGACGCGGGACGCGGCCATCAAGTTCTGCCTCAACGATCCTCGCGTACACACCATATGCCCGAGCATCAACAGCTTCGAGGAGCTCGAATCGTTCGTGCGGCTGTCGGGGCAAAAGCTGGGATTGGCCGAAGGGGCGACGCTTGACGGGTACCGGGAGGTTTGCGGCTCGGACCACTGCCGGATCGGGTGCGCGGGTACCTGTGAGGCGGCCTGCCCTCGCGGGGTGCCGGTCAACGCCATCATGCGCTACGAGTACTATTTTACGGCGAAGCGGCGGGAGAAAGAGGCCATGGGGCTCTATGCGGCCCTCGGAGAAAGAGGGGCAGAGGAGTGCGCGAGCTGCGCGGGATACTGCGAAGCGGCCTGCCCATACGGTGTGCCCGTCCGGGGCAAGCTGATGGTGGCCCATTCTGCCTTGGCTGTTGTAACTGATTTATAATAATAAAGATAAGTATCAACAAAGGGCCGCTTACGAGGCTTAATCGAGATTTTTATCCTCAAAAAATGCCATTTTTTTTGTCGGCCTGATTCACAGCCCAAGTTATTGTCATAAATAATTCTGAGAATTTTTTGCCCATGAAAAGGTCGACTAAGGCCTAAAAACTGGGGAAAAAAATAGGATAAATAATATATTATCAACTAGATAGAACAGCCAAGGCAGATCAGGCAGATCAGGGCAGCCAAGGCAGATCAGGGCAATTTCCGGCGGCCGATGGCGACCAGATTCTTGATGAGGTCGATGGTGACCATGGCGGCGATGAACAGCAGCAGGTAGGTGATGCCGTGCTTGATCCTCGGCAAGTGATGCTCAGCGACCGGGACGGCGAAAAGACCCTCGAACGGCTGGCGCAGGATGAGGCCGATCAGGACGAGCGAAATAGCGTTCGAGGCCACATCCACCCAGCGCGAACGGGTGAACAGCCTGATGAAAAGCTTCATGGTCGCCGCCGCGAGCATGGCGATGACGATGAGCGACAACCGCCGGCCTGCGCCCGGCGTGAAGAAAGGGACGGGGCCCCGGGATTCCTTAAGGTTTTCGAAATAGAGGAAGATCGTGCCGTACTTGGACAGGATGTAGAGAGCGAAGTCGGTCAGGGCCAGCAAGACGACCGCGCCTGCGGCCGTGGCGAAGCGGCCGGCCCAGAAGCCCTTCTGCGGCTTGAATTCGTCGAGGTCGGCGCCGAACTTCGGCCAGGGGAGCTTGACGTCCTTGCCGCTCTGGGTGATGAAATAGAGGACGAGGGCCACGGCGCCGAGGTCGGCCAAGAAGGCCGTCGGCACGTACATCAGGGCGTCGAGCAAGCCCATCTCCGGCATGTACAGGAAGGGGAAGATGACGAAGCTCTTCCGGAGCGCGACGGCCACGACGGTCAGCAGCAGATGAACGGCAAACAAGAGCGATGTGTAGCGAAAGAGGTAGCGCTTGTAGGCCGGGGCGATGATCGGCCGATCCTCGGCGTAGCGCTCAGCGACCCGGCGGGGCGGGCCGTAGGCGGCGATGGCCTTGTCGAGGGCGGCTTCGTCGGTGGCGCCGTGCTCGGCCGCGGCCTTCTCCAGGATGTGGCTGCGGATCTCGGACAGGATCTCTTCGCGCTCGGCGCGGCCCGAGAGGAAGTGGCTGATCTCTTCGAGGTAGGTTTCGAGCGTTCGGGTCTTATCGGACATCGGTGTTCTCCTTGGTGATCTCGTCGAGGATGCGGTCCTGCTTTTTCCAGACCTCGAGCAGGGCGGCACGCAGGGCGCGACCCTCGGGCGTGATCGAATAGAATTTTCGCGGCCGGTCCTCGGTGACGTCCCACTTCGAGGCGATCCAGCCGTTCTTCTCGAGCCGGCGGAGGAGGGGATAGAGGGTGTTTTCCTCGACCTTGTAGCCCAATCTCTCGACGTGCCTGACCATCGCGTAGCCGTACATGTCCTTCTCGAGGAGGGCCAGGACGAGGATGTGGAGGAACCCGCGGTTCATCTCCGGTACCATATTTTATATTATATCATTAATAAATAAATGAGTAACATCTCAAGTAAATCAAAAAATATTAAAGAGTTAGTTAAGAAAGGAAA
>JAWOHF010000302.1:0-4907 GCA_046496285.1 Candidatus Aminicenantota bacterium | reverse complement strand
AGGCCGCGCCCAGGCCGAGCTCGGCGGCCCGGGCGATCTGCTCCTGGGCGAAGACGGCCGGCTTCATGACCGCGTCGTTCGAGCCCAGCTCCTTGAGGATGGCCACTCCCACCGCGTCGATGGCCACGCGGTCCGTCCCCGCCAGGACGACGCCCGCGTCCTTGAGCGTCCCGGTCATCGGCCCGCCGTCGACAAAAGCTTCCAGCCCGTCGAGGATGACAAGCGCCGGGTTGTAGGCCCAGTTGATCTCGGCGATCATCCTCCTCTGGTCGGGCGAGGAGTGGAGCTCCCGCATGTAGGTGTGCCCCTTGCGCGGCACGACGCCCACCGAGTTTTTGAGCGACATGGTGAAGATCCCGCCGAACTGATGGGTCTTGAGGGCGCACAGAGAAACGACGCATTCGGTCTCGACCACGGGCCGGGCCACGAGGAAACCGTCCTTCCAGTGCGAGCCCGGCGGGGTGACCTTGACGTAGCCGCCCTCGCCCAGCTCGTCGAAGTTCAGGACCTGGGCGCCGAACGCGCCGGCCAGCTCGGCGATGCCTTTCTTCGCCAGGACCTGGTCGGTCGGCTCGGGCCCGCTGCGGTCGCCGACGGCCAGGCTCTTGGCCCCCATGTCCCTGGCCCGGGCCAGAACGGCCTTCAGGGTGTCGTTGTGCGTCGACCCGGGAGGCGTGTCCGAAGTGTTGAAGTTGGGCTTGATGAGGACGCTTTTGCCCTTGAACGGATCGATCTTCAGGAGATCGAGGCACTTGGCGACGCCGGCCGCCCGGTCTTCGGTCTTGACCAGGACAACGCGGCTCTTGCCGGGGATCCGGAGCGCTCGCGCCGCCGGCCCGTATCCGGGGGCGCCGGCGCGGCGGCCCGGAGCGGCCTGGGCCAGAACGGCGGCGCCGGCCAGCCCGGCCCCGGCCGTGAAGAACTCCCTTCTCGTCATTTCCGGTTTTCTCTTCATGATCCTTCCCTCCGGCACTAATCTAGCACATTCCCCTGCGGCCGGCCATTCGTTCAGGGGGACACGCGCCTCCGGTACATGTCCCCGGATCGATGCCCCCGGCCCCACGGCAGAAGCGCGGCCGCTCAGCGAGGAGGCGCAAGCTTCAATCGGGCGAGGTCAGGGTTTCGTAGCAGAACTTCCGGTAATGCTCGATGACGCCGAGGATGACCTCTTCTTTGTCCACCTTGAGGATCTGGGCCGGCTCGAGCTCCGGCAGGAACGCCTCTTCGCGGGACTGATATTCCGCCTTGGGGGTCTTGCGCTCCTTGATCGTGAGCTTCAACCGCAGCTCCACGGCGTTCTTGGGCAGGGAGATCCGGTAATGGAACTGGTCCTCTTTGGTGCCGGGGAAGCAGATGATAACGCGGATGTCGGGGGTCCGGGTTTTCTGGTGGCGGGACTTCAGGCCGTAAAGGGCCAGCTCGTCAGTCAGGATCTCGAAGGCCGGCTCGGCGATGAATTCGCAGAACTGCGCGAACTGGTCGACCGTTTCGGACTGGCATCTCTCCAGGACACGAATGTTGTCGAAATGGCCCCTCAGCTCCGCTTTCCAATCCCGTTTTCCCATTTCGTGTCCTTCGGCTCTTCCTGAAATCATATCATATTCAGGTCCGGTTTTGAAAGGACTGACTTTTCAACGCCCCCGGTCCAGCCCCCCCCGGGGGGGGTTAGTGCCGGCTGAGGTCAGCAAAAGGGGGGTGATGATTGGTTTTTTGAGGGAGCCCTCTCCAGCCGGCCAAAGAGGACCAATATCATTATAATGGAGCCGGAGAAAAAAGCAAGGGGTAAAATTAAAAAAATAAGCGCTTCGGGCGAATGCCGGCTGTTTTTTTATTAACAGCAGAAAAGGGAAAGATGATTCATGGTGGGTTGAAGCTTTCTCCAGCCGGCACAAGAAAACTTGAGCGCATTATATCAGGGCCGCGGCGGAATGCAAGAGATTTTCTTAAACAATTCGGCGGATTGGCATAAGATAGGGGCGCGAGGAGGCGAGACCCATGAAAAAAATGACCGTCCTTTTGGCCGCCCTGGTCCTGGCCGCCCCGATGGCGGCCCAGTCCAAGTCACCGACGACCCGGGAGATGAACCTGCTCTGCTGGCAGGAGTTCGGCGAGCTCGTCCCGGCCCGGGTCCGGACGGTGCTCGTGCCCATGGGCTCGCTCGAGCCGCACGGGGTCATCCCCAACGGCACCGACAGCTTGGCCCCCGAGGCCATGGCCCGGGCCATCGCCGACCGGGTCGGCGCCCTGATCGCTCCGACCCTCAACTACGGGATGACCGACTCGATGAAGGCCTTCCCGGGCGCGGTCTCCATCCCGGCCGAGGCCTACGCCCCGTTCGCCGAAGCGATTCTCGACAACCTGGCCTCTAACGGCTTCCGGAACATCGTCGTCCTCAACGGCCACGGCGGCAACACGGCCGCCCTCAACGCCGCCGCGACCCGGGCCGCCAACCGGAACCGGGTCCGGGTCCTGGTCGTCAACTGGTGGACCCTGGCCGACGACATCACCAAGTCGGTTTTCAAAGAGAACGGCGGGCACGCCGGCAACAACGAGACGGCCTACATCCAGGCGTTCCTGCCGGCCCATGTCCACCCCGAACGCTACAAGCCGGAGATGGCCTCGCCCAACCCGCCCGCGGGCGCCTATTACGCGGCGCCGGTGACTTCGACGATCGGCCTCTACGAGAAAGGCCAAGGCTACCCGACCTTCGACGCCGCCCAGGCCAAGGAATATTTCCGGAAGGTCAACGACAGGGTCGCGGAGCTCGTCCTCGACACGATCGCCAAGTGGGATTTGGCCAGGGTCTACGGAGGATCGATCAGGCCGTCCGGAGAATGAACAACCGGACGTCCATGACGTTGGTCCCGGTCGGCCCGGTGACGACGAGGTTTTCCGTCTTTTTGAAAAAGGAGTACGAGTCGTTGTCGTCGAGATAGGCGCCGGGGTCGAGGCCGAGCTCCCGGGCCCGCGGGAGCGTCAGCGGGCCGGCCCAGGCGCCGGCGGCGTCTGTCGGTCCGTCGATGCCGTCCGTCCCCAGGCTCATGATGAGCCAGTCGAGGGCCGGGCGCCCGCTCACCTCGCCGCTTCCCCCCGCCTCCGGGGCGTCGCAGGCGACGCAGAACGCCTCTTCGAGCTTGCCTTTCCCCAGCTCGACGAGCGAGGCCAGGACGAACTCGGTGTTCCGTCCGCCTTTGCCTTTTCCCTTGACGGCGACGGTCAACTCCCCGCCCGCCAGCAGGCAGAGCGGCCGCGGCAGGGAGACCGCCGAGCAGGCCATCTCGGCCAGGAAGGCGGCGTAGTTCAAGGCCGCTTTCCTGGCCTCCCCGCTGTCGGAGGAAGTCAGGATGATGGTTTCGAAACCCATTCTCTCGGCCTCGGCCTTGGCCGCCCGCAGGGCGGTCATGTTGTCGCCGACGACGAACGTGCGGACGCGCCCGAGGACGGGGTCGCCCTCCTTGAGCGTCTCTTCGATCTCGCCGCGGACGCCCTTCTCGATGAGCTCCCGCACGGAGGCCGGAGCGTCGTTCCACAGGCTGTACTTCTCCAGGACCTTGCGGGCCGAGCCGAAGGTCGTGCCGTCCCAGTGGGCGGGCCCGGAGGCGATGCTGGCCAGGTCATTTTCGAGGACGTCGGAGACGACCAGGCTGACGACCGTGGCCGGGCTCGCGGCCCGGGCCAGGCGCCCGCCTTTGACCGCCGAAAGGTGCTTGCGGACGGCATTGAGCTCGGTGATGTCCGCTCCCGCCTTAAGGAGGGCCGAGGTCACCCGGCGCTTGTCCTCGAGGGTCAGGCCGGGGACCGGCAGGCAGAGGAGAGCGGAGCCGCCTCCTGAGACGCAGAGGAACAGGATGTCCTTCTCTCCCGCTTCATGGGCCAAAGCGAGGACGCGGCGGGCGCCCTCGACGCTGCCTTCGTCCGGGAGCGGATGGGAGCCCTTGATGAACTCGAGCCGGCCGCGCGTCCCGCCCTCGGCGTCAGGCGAGACGACGACCCCTTTGGTCAGACGGTCGCCGAGGATGTCGGCCATGGCTCCGGCCATGGCCTCGGCCGCCTTGCCGAACGCGGCCAGGAAGACCCGGTCGTACGCGCCGAGGTCGAACGGCTTTCCTTGGACCGTGACCGCGTCATTCCCGGAGGACCCGGCGGCCACGCGGAAGACGTTCTTGATGATCAGCCGGCCGGGATCGACGGATTCGATCGCCGCGCGGGCCACGGCCTCGGCGGCCTCGAACAGGTTCTCTTTCCCGCTTATTTTGGTCTCCATGAGATCACTATAACCCAAACCGAAGCCCCGTCCAAACGATTCCGCCTTGACAGATCTTGGGGGCCGGCCCTATAGTTGGCGTGTCGGCGCACAAGATCATATCGAACGCGATGACCGGAAGGAGGGATCTTCCATGGAACGTGAGATCATCGGCCTTTACAAGGAGTATGCGGGCGGAAAGATGGGCCGCCGGGATTTCCTGGCCCGTCTGGCGCAGCTGGTCGGGGGCACGGCCGCGGCCGCGGTTCTCTTGCGCCGTCTCGAGGCGGGACAAGCCGCCGGGGCCCCATTCGTTCCGGCCGACGACGCCCGCCTGGAGACAGGGTATATCAACTATTCCGCCCCCGACGGCGAGATGCGGGGCTACTCGGCCCGGCCAAAAGGCGGCGGCAAGCACCCCGGGGTCATCGTCATCCACGAGAACCGCGGCCTCAATCCCCACACCGAGGACGTCGCCCGGCGCGTGGCCTTGGAAGGGTATCTGGCCGTCGCCCCGGACGCCCTGTCGGCCTTCGGCGGGACACCGAAGAATCCGGACGAGGCCCGGCCTCTTTTCCAGAAGCTCGAACGCGAGACCAGCGCCAGGAATTTCGCCGCGGCCGTCGCCTATCTGAAAACCAACCCCCAGACGACCGGCAAGGTC
>JAWOHF010000194.1:0-3824 GCA_046496285.1 Candidatus Aminicenantota bacterium | reverse complement strand
TCGCCGGCCACCTCGATCATGGAGTACCTGGCGTCGAAACAACGGGAGTTCGGGATCGTCGTCGAACAGGCCGAGGACGAGATCTCGGCCGTCAACATGGCCATCGGGGCATTTTTCAGCGGCGCGCGGGCCATGACCGGGACGTCGGGGGGCGGCCTGGCCCTGATGGTCGAGGGCATCAGCCTGGCCGGGATGACCGAGACTCCGCTGGTCATCGTCGACTGCCAGCGCCCCGCCCCGGCGACCGGCTTGCCGACCCGGACGGAACAGGCGGACCTGCTCTTTGTCACGCATTGCGCCCACGGAGAATTCCCCCGGGCCGTTTTCGCCCCCGGCAACGCCGAGCAGGCCTTCCATTTGATCGGCAAGGCCTTCTATCTGGCTGAAAAGTACCAGACCCCGGTGTTCGTCCTGGGCGATCAAGCCCTCAACGACTCCTCCTGGACCACAGAGCCGTTCGCCATGGAAGCTCAGTTCAGCGGAACGCAAGGCCTGGTGTCCGAACAGCAACTGAAGGACACGAAGCCCTATGAATATGCCCGTTACGAAATAACGGATTCGGGCGTCTCGCCCAGGCTCCTGCCCGGCACGCCCGGCCAGGTCGTCTACGCCGACAGCGACGAGCACACCGCGGAAGGGCACATCACCGAAAGCGCCGACGTCCGCCGTTCCATGGTCGAAAAAAGGCTGCGCAAACTCGCCGGAATAAGAGAAGAGATCGCGGGCCCGAGAATTTTCCCCGACACCAACGCCGAATCTTACCTCGTGTGCTGGGGGTCGACGCTCGGCGCGGTCGACGAGGCCGTTCGAGGGCTGCGGGAGAAAGGCGCGAACTGGGGCTATATTCACTTCAGCGAGCTGTATCCTTTTATCGAAGATCCTATACCCCGGGAAATATCACAAAAGGCCCGGCTCATCGCGGTGGAGAACAACGCCCTCGGTCAATTCTGCAAATTGCTGAGGATGGAGACCGGCCTCCACATCGAGGCCAAGATCCTCAAATACGACGGAAGACCGTTCACGCCGGATGAGCTGAGGGAAGAACTGGAAGGAGCGAAAGGATGACGGCCATGGCCGACAAGGACCTGTTCAAGAGCACGGATCCGATCGCCTGGTGCCCAGGATGCGGGAATTTCGGCATCCTCACGGCGCTGAAGCGGGCCCTGGCGCAGCTGGAGTTGAAGCCCGAGGACGTGCTGATGGTCTCGGGGATCGGGCAGGCGGCCAAGATCCCACACTACCTCCGCTGCAACACCTTCAACGGGCTCCACGGCCGGACCCTGCCCGTGGCGGCCGGCGCCAAGATCGCCAACCCCGGCCTGGTCGTTATCGCCGCCGGAGGGGACGGGGACGGCTACGCGGAAGGGGGCAACCACTTCATCCATGCCATGCGGCGCAACCTCGATATCACCTACCTGGTTCACAACAACCAGGTCTACGGATTGACCAAGGGGCAGGCCTCCCCCACGTCGGAAAAAGACATGGTCACCGGCACGACGCCGGAAGGCAATGTATTGGGCCCTGAAAAGCCCCTGGCTCTGGCCGTGGCCGGCGAATGCAGCTTCGCCGCCCGGGGATTCGCGGGGGAAATGGACCATCTTGCCGGCCTGATCAAACAAGCCATTCGGCACGAGGGCTTTTCCTTTTTGGAGATCCTTCAGCCCTGCGTATCCTTCAACAAGATCAACACCTTCGACTGGTACAAGAAAAGAGTCTATTTTCTGGACGAGACGTCCTACGACGCGACGGACAGGGAGGCGGCTTTCCAAAAAGCGCTGGAATGGGGCGACCGGATCCCCCTCGGCGTCCTGTTCCGGACAGAACGCAGGACCTACGAAGATCTCGGAGGACTGAAAGGTTCCCAACCTTTAAAGGACCGGACCCTGGATAAAGGACGATTCGCCGATATTTTCAAAGAATTTCGCTGATCGATCTTTCTCGCGTCTCCGGACATCTGTGCTCTGCGACAGGAAGCATTCCTGCCCGGGAAGAAAAATGACACGGTCGGGATCAGCCCCCGTCTGCCTGAGCGCTCAGGATCTCCTCCGGCACCGCCCTCTCCCGGCGTGAATTCCTCTGCTTGACGACCAAGAAGATGCCCGCCGCCGCCAGGATGGTCAGGGCCAGCCCTCCGGCCACCCACCAGGGGTTCTCCTTGACGAAATCTTTCGGGGCCGTCACCAGGGCCTTCTTGAGGTGGGAATACTTCTCCGAGATGAGTTCCTGCAAGTCCTCCCTCTTTTCCTTGGCCGCGGCATTGAGGAGCTCCACGGCTGCGATGACTTTTGCGTCCATTACCAGACTCCTTTCAAAACGATTCGGTCTAAGCTTCAGGCCCGCTCCTGTTGATCGCCGTCCGTCAGTCTTTCGCGGGGGCCTCGAAGACGGTCTTGATCCGGTCGTAGCCGAGCCGGAGCTCGCCCCGGATCTGGGCGGCCTCCCGCGCGGTGATCAGCTTGGCCTCCTCGTAGCCGCCGACCACGGAATTGACCACGCTATCGTAGGTTTCCTTGCTGATCTTCTTGATCTTCGCCAAGTCGCGCATGATCAGGTCTTTCATCTCAAAATAGGTCACCCTCAATTCCTGCCTGGTCGCTTCGCCGGATTTCGGGGCAAGGAGCAGGCCCGCGACCAGTCCCGTCAAGCCCCCATACATGAAATGCCGCATGCTCATGACAAACTCTCCTTCCTCCGTTGTTCACTCCGTGCTTATGACCTATGCAAGCCCCGTGCCAAACCGCCGCACCGGAGCGAAAACCCCCTTCACCGGCCGGGGGGACAGTTCCACTATGGGCTGAAGGGGCAAATTCAGTTTTGTTATCGTTGGCCCAGATCACGCTGCGCGCCGGGGTAAGCCGGAATGCGCTTCACCCCCCCGGCGGTTGCCGCGACAGAGTGCGGATCTCATCGCGCAGGGCTGTCATCTCGTCCCGGAGCGCGGCCAATTGTTTGGCTCCCGCCAACTCGGCCTCGCCATGCTCCGCGTCGCGGCCGACGAAGAAGGTGGCCAGCGCCGCCGTCACGTAGCCGAACACACCGAAGGCATACAGCGCCAGAAAAAGGCACAGCACGCGCCCCTCGGCAGTCTGCGGCCAGTCCTGCGAGCCCATCGTCGTCATGATCATGGAGGTCCACCACAGCATCTCGCCGTAGCTGTTCGGGCCGCCGGGCGCCTCGTTCTCGAAAGTGTACATCCCGGCCGCGCCGGCGAACGTGACCACCACCGTGAGGGCGATCACATAGCCGAAGCCCCGTCGGCTTATGCTCACGCTCAGGGCCTTCATCCCGCGGTTCAGCGAGCTGACAACGCGGACCAACCGCAACCCCCGCCCCACGCGGGCCAGACGGAGTAGCCGAAACACACGGAAGACGCGGAAGATCCGCAGCGCGGGGATCAGCAGCGAAATGGAGGTCAGCCAGTTACCCTTGAGGTAAACGACCTTGTCAGGGGCTAGGACGATTTTCACCGCGAAATCGAGAATGAAGACGACCCAGATAATCGTGCCGAGAACACCGAACAGCAGACTCTCGCCCCGAATCAACTCCACGATCAACAGAACCAACCACACGAACGCGAGAACCAGCATCGGTGTTTCCAGCCAGTCCTCCAAACGTTGGAGCAGCTCGTACCGCTCCCGTTTCAGCACCACCGCATCAGGTTTCTCTCTCGTGCGCCCGTCGCTCATCGGGTGTCCCTACGTCTAACCCGCTTCCATAAACATAAACTTATGGACTTTAATGAGAGATGTCAAGTCACGAACTGGCGACCTCCGGATCGGGAACAGCCCCCCCTGTCCTCGCCATGCGGAGCGCACGGTCCTCTA
>JAWOHF010000036.1:0-7942 GCA_046496285.1 Candidatus Aminicenantota bacterium | reverse complement strand
TGACGTTGTCCATGGCGTGGCCCATGTGCAGGGCCCCCGTGACGTTCGGCAGGGGCATCATGATGACGTAGCGGCGGTCCTCTCCCCGGCCGTCGGGGAAGGCGGCGAAGGCCCCGGCCTCGAGCCAGCGGCGGTAGACGGCCCGCTCCGTGGCGGCCGGGTCGTAGTGCTTGGCGATCTCTTTTGTCATGCGGGTGTCACTTCAAGTCAGGACAAATCACGGCCATGCCGATTTGTCCAGCAACTTTAGCACATTTCAGGGGGGCGTTCAAACGGCCTATTCGCTGCGCAGGGCTTCGATGGGGTTGAGACGCGCGGCCTTGCGGGCCGGATAGACGCCGAAGAACAGGCCGACCGCCAGGGAGAAGCCGAAGGCCAGGAAGACCGAAGGGACGGAGATCGATGTCGGCCAGCGGGTCGTCGCGTTGATCAGCAGGGCCGCCGCGAGGCCCGCGGCGGCGCCGGCCCCGCCGCCTCCCAGCCCCAGGGCGGCCGCCTCGAACAGGAATTGGACGAGGATGTCCTTGCGGCTGGCCCCGACGGCCATGCGCAGGCCGATCTCGTTGGTCCTCTCTCGCACGGCCATCAGCATGATGGCCAGGATCCCGATGCCCCCGACGAGCAGGGAGACGGCGGCGATGCTCCCGGTGAGCAGGGTGAACGTCTCGGTCGTCTCCCGTTCGGCCGCGATGAGGTCGCTCTGGTTCTGGATGGTGAAATCGTCGGGCTTGCCGAGCCGGACGAGCCGGTGACGCTCGCGGAGGAGCGCTCGGACCTCGTCCTCCGCGGCGGCCATCCTGTCCCTGCTCTTGGCCTCGATGTGGACGGACCCGATAGAGCTCTGGTTGAAGACCCGGCGCAGGGCGGTGCGGACGGGGATGAAGATCTGGTCGTCCTGGTCCACGGCGTTGAGGTCGACCCCCTTGGCCCTCATGATCCCGATGACCTCGAAGGCCACGCGTCCGACGCGGACCGTCTCGCCGATCGGGTCGTCGCCTTCGAACAGGTTCAGGACGACGGTCCGGCCGAGCACGGCGACCCGGCGCCCGGCCCGGTTCTCCTCTTCCGTGAAGAACACGCCTCGTTCGACCTCGAAGCCGCGGACCTTCAAGTAGTCGGGCGTCGTCCCCAGGATGGTCGTGTTCGTACTCAGGTTGCCGAACTTGACCTGCATCTTCCGGGATTGGACGGGCGCCGCCGCCCTGACCGACGGGCATTCGCGGAGGATGGCCTCGGCGTCCTCGAGGATCAGGGTGGTCGCCGTTCCCCGGATCTCGCTCCGTCCGGCGGACCGCAGGACCTGCCCCGCGTTGACGACGAGGAGGTTCGTGCCCATGGCCTCGATCTTGCTCAGGACCTCCCGCTGGGCCCCCCGGCCGACCGCGACCATGAGGACCACGGCCGAGACCCCGATGAGGATCCCGAGCAGGGCCAGGACCGTCCGCATCTTATGGGCGGCCAGCTGCTTGCGCGAGATCTTCAGGCTTCGGGCGATCCTCATTGTCCGGATCCGTTCGAACGGGCCGGGCGGGGCCCGTCAGGAGCGCAGGGCATCGACCGGCTGCAGGGCGGCCGCCCGCCGGGCCGGCTGGATGCCGGCGACGAGGCCCACCAGGCTGGAGAAGATGACGCCCAGGGCCGCGCTCTGCCAGGAGAGCGCGGTGGGCAGGTCGGTCAGGGCACCCATTAGCCAGGCGCCCGCGGCGCCGAGCAAGATCCCGACGACCCCCCCGGCCAAGGTCACAGCGGCCGATTCCAGAAGGAACTGCAGGAGGATGTGCCGGCGGCGGGCCCCGACGGCCTTCCGCAGACCGATCTCCCGGCGCCGTTCGTTGACCGAGATCAGCATGATGTTCGAGACGACGACGCCCCCGGCGATCAGGGATATGGCGGCGACCGCGATCAGGAGGACATTGAACGTCCCGGCCACCTTCTCGGCCATCTCCTTGACCTCGTCGGGCTTGCGGACCGTGAAATCGTCGGGCATCCCCGGGGCGATCCTGTGGCGCTCGCGGAGAACGGCCCCGATATCGGCGGCCGCCGCTTCCATGTCCTCGACGGACCTCAGGCGGACCTTGATCCCCGACAGATAGTCCACGTTGGCCACGCGCCTCATGAACGTCGTCAAAGGGATGTAGAGGCGGTTGTCCATGTCCCCGCCGCCGGGGCTCGTTCCCTTGTCCTGCATGAGGCCCTTGATCTCGAAGGGGACGTTGCCGACACGGACGGTCTCTCCGATCGGATCGGCGGTCCCGAACAGCTCCCGGCGCGCCGTCTCGCCGATGACCGCCACGCGGGCCAGCGTATCCATGTCTTCCTCGGTGATGAAGTCGCCCGACTTGGCCCCCCAGTCCCAGACGGGGGCCCACGCGGGCGTGACGCCGAAAACGGCGGTCGTCGTGGACCGGTCCTCGAACTTGACCTCGGTCTGGGGGCGGCGGTTGAACGGCGCGGCGCCGACGACGGCTTTGACCTCGTCCTTCAGGGCCACGGCGTCCTCGATCTTGAGGGTCGTCGTCGGCTGGCCGGACGAGGGGCGCCCCATCTCCTGGCCTCCGCCGGCCGAGACCATCAGGCTGTCGAGCCCGAACTTCCTGACCCTCTCCATGACACGCTTCTGAGCGCCGAGGGCGGCGGAAACGACCAGGGTCAGGGCGACGATGCCAATGACGACGCCGATCATCATCAGGAAGGTACGGGTCTTGTTCCGGCCCAGGCCCTTGAAGGCGGTCTTGACGATCCTAGAGGTCTTCACGGCGGTCCTCCTGGGGCGGGAGCTTGGCCAGCTCGGCCTCGGCCTCCCGCGGGTCGGCATTCAGGGCGTCCTCGGCGATCCGGCCGTCCGATACCCTGAGGATCCGCCCGGTGTGCTCGGCGATGGCCCGCTCGTGGGTGACGAGGACGATCGTCCGCCCCTGGGCATTGAGCTTTTGGAAAATGGCCATGATCTCGTAGCTCGCCCGGGAGTCGAGGTTCCCGGTGGGTTCGTCGGCGAAGATGATCTCGGGATCGTTGACCAGGGCCCGGGCGATGGCCACCCTCTGCTGTTCGCCGCCCGAAAGCTCCGAAGGGTAGTGATGGACGCGGGCGGCCAGCCCCACGGCCTCGAGGGCTTGGCGGGCCAGCTTGGAAACGCCCGGCCGGTCCGAATAGACGAGCGGGAGCTCGACGTTCTCCAGGGCGTTGGTCCGCGGCAGGAGGTTGAAGGTCTGGAAGACGAAGCCGATCTTCCGGTTCCGGACCCGGGCCAGGTCCTCGTCGCCGAGCGCCCCGACATCGAGGCCGTCCAGCAGGACGGTCCCCGAGGTCGGCTTGTCGAGGCAGCCCAGCAGGTTCATGAGCGTGGACTTTCCCGAGCCGGAGGCCCCCATCAGGCCCACGAACTGGCCCTTGGCGATCTCGAGGGAGACGTCCCGGACGGCGTGGACCTCGGCGCCGCCCCCCTTGTTGTAGACCTTGGTCAGGTTGCGGGCTTGAATGACGGGATGAGGCATGCGGATCCTTCCTTTCCTATTCGATGATGAGGACCGTTTCGCCCTCGGTCAGGCCTTCCAGGATCTCGAGGTAGCCGCCGTCGCGCCGGCCGACCCTGACGCTGCGCCGCTCCCGGACGCCCTCCTTGAGGACCAGGACGAATCTGTCGCCGCCCTCCCGGGAGACAGCCGCGGCCGGCACGGCCAGGGCGTCCTTGCGGACGTCGAGGAAGAGGGTCACGTTCGTGGTCATCTCCGGCCTGAGCGTCCGGCCCTGAGCGTCCGTGATCTCGACGGTGACGATGTAGTTGACGACGTTGTCCTGGATGACGGCTTTGGGATGGATGGCCGTCACCCGGCCCCGGAAATCCGTGTCGGGGTAGGTGTCGACCGTGAACGAGGCCTCCAGCCCCTCGCGGATGCGCCCGATATCGGTCTCGTCGACGTAGACCTGGACCTCGAGCCGGTCGAGGTCGATGATGTTGACGAAGGTGGGCGCCGCGAAGCTGGCGGCCACGGTCTCCCCCTCCTGGGTCGAGATCGAGGCGATGACGCCCGGGACCGGGGCGACGATCTTGGCGTATTCCAGCTGGACCCGGGCCAGCTCGACATTGGCCCCGGCCTGATCGACCTGGGCCTCGGCGACCTTGAGGGCGTTCTCGGCCAAGTCCAATTCCTGCTGGGAAACGTATTCCCTCTCGCGAAGAGGACGCAGCCGTTTCAGGTTCATGGCCGCGAATTCCCGGTCGGCCTTCGACTTCTCGAGGGTCGCGACGGCCTGGCTCAGCTTGGCCCGGAGCTCGGCGTCGTCCAGCTCGGCGATGACTTGGCCGGCGGAGACCTTGTCCCCGATCTGGGCCCGCAGCCTCTTGACGACGCCCGAGACGCGCGAGCCGACCTTGACCTCGGCGCCGACCATGGGCTTGACGATGCCCGTGGCGATGACCGTGGAGCCGATGTCCCGGCGGACGACCCGCGAGGTGGCCGGCTCGGGCTCCTTGTTTCGGCCCTTCCCCAGAAAGAAGAATCCGGCCAGAACGGCCAAGCCTGCGACGGTCAGGGTTCCGACGATGGCCCAGGACCTTTTTTTCATGTCACATCTCCGCCAAGGTCTCCCGGAAGGGGGTTTGAACTACTTAGACTAAGCGGACCAAGGAATCCTTGGCCTTTTTTCAGTATATTGCTCGCGAGACGGGCTGTCAAAGGATTCCGGCGCCGTTTGATTTCCCGGCATCGCCGTGCTAACCTGAGCCCAGGCGGGGAGGCTGCAAATGGAAGAAACGACATCCCTTCAGCGGGCCCACGCCCATATCGACGAGAACTTCGACGCCCATCTCGAGAGGTGCCGGGATTTCCTGAGGCAGAAGAGCATCTCGGCGACGGGCGAGGGCATCCGGGAGACGGCCGCGATCGTCAAGGGGTTCGTCGAAGAGATCGGAGGGACCGTCCGATATGGAGGGGTCGAGGACTTCCCCATCGTCTACGGCCGGGTGGACGCGGGACGCCCGAAGACCCTCATCGTCTACGGGATGTACGACGTCCAGCCCGTCGAGGAGGCCAAGTGGACCTCGCCGCCCTTCGGGGCGGAGATCCGGGAGCTGCCGCGGCTCGGGCCCTGCGTCATCGCCCGCGGGGCCGTCAATTCCAAGGGGGCCCTGGCCGGGGTCTTCAACGCCCTCCGAAGCATCAAGGAGGCCGGCGGTCTGCCCGTCAACCTGGTCTTCGTCGTCGAGGGAGAGGAGGAGATCGGCAGCCTCCACATGGAGCCGTTCATCCGCGACCACAAGGACGAGCTCCAGGGGATCGGGGTCGTCGACTTCGATTTCTCCCAGGATTCGACGAAGAAGGTCTCGCTTCACCTCGGCCTCAAGGGCATCGTCTATCTCGACCTCAAGTGCCGGGGCCAGAAGACCTTCGGCCCCTCCGAATCGGTCCACAGCTCGGTCAGCGCCTGGATCGCCTCGCCCGTCTGGAGGCTGGTCCACGCCCTGAGCTCCCTCGTCGACGAGAACGAGGACATCACCATCGACGGCTTTTACGATAATGTCGCCCCGGCAGGCGACAAGGACCTCCGCATCCTCGAGGACCTGGCCCGGACCTTCGACGAGCGGGAGTTCCTGAAGGAGATGAAGGGCTTGGGCTTCAAGCACAAGCTCGGGGGCCTCGAGCTGCTCAAGAAGGGCCTGTACTCCCCGATCATCAACATCGACGGCCTGACGGCCGGCTATTCCGGCGCGGGGACGAAGACCGTCCTGCCGCGGGTGGCCTCGGCCAAGGTCGACATCCGCTTCGGGCCGAACATGGAGCCCGGCGAAGTCATCGACAAGTTCCAGCGGCACCTCGTCCGGCGGGGCTTCGAGGACATCGAGGTCACCGTCCGCGACAACTACACCTGGTCCAAGACGGGCCCCGACGAGGATATCGTCGAAAGGATGGTCGGCGCCTACCGCCGGCACGGGGTCGAGCCGGAGATCTGGCCCATGGCCACGTGGGCCGCCCCCTATTTCGTCTTCTCGCGCATCCTTCGGCTGCCCCTGGTGTCGGGCGGGATGGGCCACGGCAGCCGGCAGCACAGCCCCGACGAGTACATGACCGTCGAGGGCCTCCGCGATTTCGAGAAGTTCGTGGCCACCTTCCTCGACCTCCTCGGCCGCTAGGCCGCGGCCGGGAAGTACTTGCGCTTGAAATACAAAGACACGTTGACCAGGGTGATAAGCACGGGGACCTCGACAAGGGGACCGATGACCGTGGCGAAAGCGATCGGCGAGGCGATCCCGAAAACGGCGATGGCCACGGCGATGGCCAGCTCGAAGTTGTTGCCTGAGGCCGTGAAGGCCAGGGTGGCGCTCCGGCTGTAATCGGCCCCGAATCTTCTGGCCATGAAAAAGCTGACGAGGAACATGACGATGAAGTAACTTGTCAGAGGGACGGCGATCCACAAAACGTCCAGGGGGCGGAGAATGATCTGCCGGCCCTGGGTGCTGAACATGACGACAATGGTAAAAAGCAGGGCGATGAGCGTTATCGGGGAGATCTTGGGCACGAACACCTTGTCGTACCATTCGTGCCCCCGCATGGGAATGAGGATGACCCGGCTCAGGATGCCGGCCGCGAAGGGAATGCCGAGGTAAATGATGACGCTGACGAAAATGTCGCCGATCGTCACGTCCACCACGCTGCCCTGGAGTCCGAAGAGCGGCGGCAGGACCGTGATGAAGACCCAGGCATAGACGCTGAAGGTCAGGATCTGGAAGATGCTGTTGAGGGCGACCAGCCCCGCTCCGTACTCGCTGCTTCCTTTGGCCAATTGATTCCAGACCAGGACCATGGCGATGCAGCGGGCGATGCCCACGAGGATCAAGCCCACCATGTAGGAGCCCCAGCGCGGATCGGGGCCAAAGAGCACGGGGGCCGCGAATCCGAAAAACCCCGCCGCCAGCGCGAACATGAGGATCGGCCCGACGATCCAGTTCTGGACCAGCGACAGGCCCAGGATTTTTGTATCCGCGAAAACTTTCGGCAACAGTTCGTACTTGACCTTGGCCAGAGGCGGGTACATCATCAGGATCAGTCCCGCGGCGATGAGAAGATTGGTGTGTTCGCCGACCGTCAGGGCCTTGTTGAACGCTTCGATCGGCCTCTGGAAAAGAAAGCCGATCGCCACGCCCAGGGCCATGGCCGAGAAGATCCACAAAGTCAGGTAACGATCCAGAAAGCTCAGCCGCGCTTTATCCGATGTCATGTTGTGTCTCCTTGCGGGTGATAGGGATGCCGTTCAGGGTTTGATCTTCTCGTAAAGCGGGACAAGCCGTTTCCTGAAGGCGTCGCGGATTCTCTCCTCGTCCTCTTTCAGAGGCTTGACGGGGATGAGGTCCATGACCTCCGGCCCCGAGAGCCCGGAACGAAAGTAGGTCCGTCCGGCTCCCTCGACCATGGCCGAAAGGGCCTTGCGGAGCGCCTCCCGGTCAAGGCCGAAGCCGGCTCCCAGGGCCTCGAGCTCCTCCCATTGGAACCAGAAATAAGTCGGGCCCATGGCCGCCAGAACGGCGTAAGCCTCCAGGTCCTTCTCGGGCACGGTCGGGCATTCGCCGAGAGCCGAGAAAAAGGTCCGCAGGTTTTCCTGTTCTTCGAGGGCCAGCGCCGGAGCGAAGGCAATCGGGTTATAGCCCGCGCCAACGATGGACGGTGCGTTAGGGATCATCCGGGCGATGCGGGCGAAACCGCCCAGCCGCTCCGAGATGCGGGCCGCGGTGATCTTGGGGGCCAGCGAGATCATAATGGCTCCGGACTTCAAGGCCCCCTTGATCTCGTCAAGGACGCCGGGGCAGGCCGGCGGGTGCAGGGCCAGGAAGACGATGTCGCAGGCGGCCGGCGCCTTGTTGTCGCCGGGCGTCGTCCGTAGGCCGGGAACCTTCTCCCGGAGCCGGTCCAGGGCCGCCGGGTCGATGTCGCTGACAATGACTTCCGGC
>JAWOHF010000020.1:0-4182 GCA_046496285.1 Candidatus Aminicenantota bacterium | reverse complement strand
AGGATCAGAAGGACAATGATCTGCCTTGGCTGTTGTAACTTATTGATGACATCAAAAATAACTCGAAATTGGGCCCTTAAAATAGAAACAATCGCGTTTTTCAGGCCCGAAAACATACGCCTTTCCCTTTCAAGATTGGAGAAAACGCCAGCAGAAAAAAAGGGCCTTTTTCCATATGAAAAAGGGCCTTTTTTTTCAAGAGCTAATCAATGCCAGAATAGCTAATTCTTTTATTCTCAGCCGGTTATAACAGCCAAGAAGCATTAAAAGAAGTAGCGGAAGCCGACGCCGCCGCCGAAGCCCGCCGCGGTGCTCGGGGCCAGGTCGAGCATGGGGACGATCTCGAGAAAGAGCTCGATCGAGGTATCCTCGAATTCGTAGGAGACGCCAACCGGGATCCTCAGGCTGACCTGGGTCTCTTCGGCCATCTTGATCCGGCCGCCGAACCCGTAATAGAGGGCCATTTTCCCCTTCTCCACCTCGAACAGGTCGAAGTTATGGAAGAGCAGGTCGCTGTGGATCTGGAAAAAGCCGCCGCCCACGAACGACCAGGCGGCCGCCGCGTCGATGGCTGTCGTCTTGCCGGTCCACATCTTGAAGCTGATGCCGCTCGGCTCACCGAAGATGAGCCCCAGGCCGATGTCGCCGTCCCTGGCGAAGGAAACTCCCGCCAGCGCCATCATCAGGATCAGAACAAGTGCCGTTCTTTTCATCGTATCACCTCTCGCTTCATTACTACGGATCTCCCCATCGCGCCGCGACTTGCCGCTTCCTGCCGCGGCTTGTCGCTTCGCGCCGCGCCCCCTGGCATCGAACTCCAGAGCCGCCCGGAGCGTCAGGAACGCAGGAACCGTCCGGCCTATCGTCAGAAAAATACCAGAAAGCGGCCAAAACCGCAAGCCCAGGCGGCCCGCCGCACCGCCCCCTCCCCCGCCGTCAAGCGCACTTGCTCCAGCCGCAGTTCATGCAGACCGGGCACTTCTCGTCCGGCAGCAGCGCCCCGCAGATCTTGCAGCGCACCGTGTAGAAGTCCTTGGCGCTCATCCGGACCTCGCCGAAGTGCTTCTCGAGGACCTTGGCGATCGCGTCCGGGATGGACTGGATCAGCCCGCCCTCGGTGAAGATGGGCTCCGACCCGCCGATCCCCTTGAGCTGCTGGATGACCTCCTCCGGCTCGACCCCGCTCCTAAGCGCCAGCGACGTCAGCCGCCCCAGCGCTTCGGCGTCGGCCATGGTCGAGTACCCGCTCTTGCCGATCGAAGCGAAGACCTCGAACGGTTTCTGGTTCTGGAAGGCGATCGTCACATAGAGGTTGCCGAACCCGGTCTTGATCTTGTCGGTCACCGAGGGCAGCGAGGTCGGCCGCTCCTTGGGGTGGAGGATCTCGGTGCCGTTCTTGTAGAGGACCTGGCTCTCCCGGCAGCCGTCGCGGTAGATGGTGATGCCCTTGGTCCCCAGGTCCCAGGCCAGACCGTAGGCCTTCTCGATGTCCTCGACCGCGGCCTCGTGGGGGAAGTTGATGGTCTTGGACACCGAGTTGTCGACGTGCTTCTGGAAGGCCGCCTGGGCCCGGACGTGCCACTCGGGCGAGATCTCGTGGGCCGACACGAAGTGCTCCGGCAGCGGTTGGCCCGGGTTCTTCTCGACCCAGGCCTCGTAGATCGGGTGGACGTCCTTGATCTCGGAGTCGAGGATCTTGGAGGTGACCTCGAAGGCGAAGACCGGCTCGATCGACGACGAGCACCCGGCGATCCGCGAGATGGTCCCGGTCGGGGCGATGGTGAAGACGGTCGCGTTTCGCATCTTCGTCCCCTTGTAGACCGACCGCCCGATGTTGGGGAAGCTGCCCCGCTCCCCGGCCAGGGCCCGCGAGGCGGCCACCGCCTCCTTGCGCAGGAAGGCCGCGACCTTCCCCGCCAGGGCCAACGCCTTGGCCGAGTCGTACTTGAGCTCCATCAGGAGCAGCAGGTCGGCCCAGCCCATGACCCCGAGCCCGATACGACGGTTGGCCCGCGACATCTCCTCGATCTGCGGCAACGGGTATTTATTGACCTCGATGACGTTGTCCGGGAAGCGCACGCCCATCCGGATGACCCCGGCGAACCGGCCCCAGTCGAAGCGGTCCTTGCGGCCGGCGTCGAAGAAGTTGGCCAGATTGATCGACCCGAGGTTGCAGGACTCGTAGTCGTGGAGGGGCTGCTCGCCGCAGGGATTGGTGGCCCGGATGGGCCCCAGCCCGGCCGTGGGATTGTCCTTGTTGATCCGGTCGATGAAGACGAGGCCCGGGTCGCCGACGGCCCAAGCCGCCTCGACGATCGTCTGGAAGACCGACCGGGCGTCCTTGCGGCCCGCGGGCCGTCCGGAGCGCGGGTCGAGGAGGTCGTAGGAGGCGCCGGCGCGGACCGCGTCCATGAACGCGTCCGTGACGGCCACCGAGATGTTGAAGTTGGCGATGCTCCGCCCGTCGAGCTTCATCTGGACGAACTCTTCGATGTCGGGGTGGTCGACGCGCAGGATGCCCATGTTGGCCCCGCGCCGGGTGCCGCCCTGCTTGACGGCCTCGGTCGCGGCGTCGATGACCTTGAGGAACGACACCGGACCGGAGGCCACGCCCTGGGTCTTGCGCACGAAGCTGCCCTTGGGCCGCAGGCGGCTGAAGTCGAAGCCCGTGCCGCCCCCCTCCTTGTGGACCATGGCCGCGTTCTTGACCGACTCGAAGATGCCGTCCAGGGAATCCTCGATGGGCAGGACGAAGCAGGCGCTCAGGCACATGCCGCGGCCGGCCCCGGTCAGGGTCGGGCTGTTGGGCAGGAAGTCGCGGGCCATCATGGCCCGCAGGAACTCCCCGGCGTATCGCTCGCGCAGGGCCTTGGTCTTCTCGGCCGAGGCGACGTGGCCGGCCACGCGCCGGAACAGGTCCTCGGGCGACTTGTCGACGAGCTCGCCTTTCTCGTTCTTCAGAAAGTAGCGGGCCCTGAGGATCTTCAGGGCGTTCTCGGAAAATCCGGAGGAAGCGTCCTTCGGCGCAGAGGCGGGGGGAACGGATCTCGGGGCGGCAGCACGGGGTTTTACGGGCATTGTCTCCTCCATCACCCTCCCAGGTTTGCAACCAATCCCGGCTAAATCCTACCAAATTGGTATGATTTTTACAAGTGATTTGGGGTCGGACCTCAGCATCTGCTTCGATATCTGCCAGTTAACGCCGCCCCTCTGCCGGTCATCAGTTTGAAGACCGTGCTAAATCAACGTTTTTGCCCCCAAAAACAAAAAGCGAGCCCGAGGTGGCGCCCCGGCAAGGGGCATGCTAGAATGATCCCCCGCGTAGGAAGGAGACCACCGACCATGGACGATTTCGGAGTCGTTGACAAACTGGGCGAGCCCGGCATCCACCCCGAGGCCTGGGTCGCACCCGGCGCGGCCCTGGTCGGCAACGTGACCGTCCGCCGCGGCGCCAGCGTCTGGTACAACTGCGTCCTGCGCTCCGACATGACGGGTGGTGAGATCGAGATCGGCGAGGACTCGAACATCCAGGACGGGACCGTGGTCCACGTGGACCGCGACCTGCCCTGCCGCGTCGGGGCCCGGGTGACCGTCGGCCACGGGGCCATCCTCCACGCGGCCGTCATCGAAGACGACGCCCTGGTCGCCATGGGCGCCACCGTCCTCTCCGGGGCCCGCATCGGCCGGGGCTCGGTCGTCGCGGCCGGCGCCGTCGTCCCCGAAGGGATGCAGGTCCCGCCCGGCGTCATCGTGTCCGGCGTTCCGGCCCGCGTCCGCCGCGAGACCACCGACGAGGACCGCACCCGCCTGACCCACGGCTGGCAGACCTATGCCCGCCTCCGCGACCTTCATTCGAAACGCCCCGCCTGATCGCCTGATCGTCAAGCCTCCGGGCGCGAGCGGCCGGACGGGCCCTCCGCCGACGCTTCATACCCGGAAATCACATCGAACAGTTCCTCGTCGATCGAGCTTTGGCGGAGGCGATGGAAGACGCCGTGAAGGGTCTCCAGCAATTCATCGATGTTTCGATCGGCACGCTCCATCGCCGCCAGCCGGCTCGCGTTCTCGCTCGCCAGGGATTCGGCGCACGCCCGGAACAGCGAGACAAAGAGGTATTCGCGGATCAAGGCCCTTAAGGTCGCGACCCTCCCCCCAAGAACCTCGGGCAGATTGACCGTCGGC
>JAWOHF010000299.1:0-42452 GCA_046496285.1 Candidatus Aminicenantota bacterium | reverse complement strand
TCTCCCACGTCGGCATGATGATCGGCCCGGACGAGTTCATCAACGCGACGACCTACCAGACGCCGGTCGTCCGCATCGACCGGCTGAGCGAGCCGCGCTGGCAGAAGATCTACCAGGGCGCCCGTCGAGCCAAATAAAAAAGGGGACACGTACCGGAGGTACATGTCCCCCGGTCGACTATTCCGACGCCGGGAAAGTCCGTCGCGAGGCGGCGATGGATGTCGCCCTGCAGACCCCCTGGCGCAAACCTTGCCTGCTCGTTTTAGACTGGCGAGGGGCGGTGACGCAACGGCGTGGGGGCCCCCCACCCGCGCGGAGCCGCTGATGCCTTCGAGCGCTTTAGAGCGGCGAGCACGGATGGGGGCGCGCCGTGAGAGGAACCGCCCGGAGCCTGTAGCGTATCCCCGAAGATGGGAGAAGTACCAATAAAAAGGGGACATGTACCGGAAGTACATGTCCCCGAATGAAGCCTATTTGGCGGCGGGCTTCTTGGCGTCTTTCTTCTTCTTGGCCTTCTTCTTGTACTCGGATCCGATGAGCTCGAGCATGGCCATCTGGGCCCCGTCCCCGGCCCGCGGGGCGAGCTTGACGATCCGGGTGTAGCCGCCCGGGCGCTCCGAAAAGCGGGGGCCGATCTCGTCGAAGAGCTTCTTGACCGCCGATTCCTTGGTCATATAGGCCAGAGCCTGCCGGCGGGCATGGAGAGTGCCCCGCTTGGCCAGGGTGATCATCTTCTCGGCGATCGGCCGGGCCGTCCGGGCCTTGACCAGGGTCGTCCTCATCCGCTCCCGCTCGAGGAACGACGTGACGAGGTTGCGAAGCAGGGCCCTGCGGTGGGCCGTGTTTCGGCTGAGATTCCCTCTCGTGACCTTATGTCTCATTCCTCGGGCTCCTTCTCTTTGACGCCTTCCTTGATCTCGGCCTTGACGCGCTCGAGGAGCCGGGGATGGAGCTCCAGGTTGAGCCCCAGGTTCATGTTGGTCAAGGTCTCCTTGATCTCCGCGAGGGACTTGCGGCCGAAGTTCTTGGTCTTGAGGAGCTCTTCTTCGGTCTTCTGGACGAGCTCGTAGATCCTTTCGATGCCGGCCGACCGGAGGCAGTTGTTGGACCGGACGGACAGCTCGAGATGGTCGATCGTCCGGGCCAGGACGTCGGCCTGGAGCATGAACGGGATATCCTTCTTGGACGGGGCCTGGTCCTTCTCGAGCGGCTCGTCGACGACGTTCAGGAAGATCCCCAGATGGTCCCGCATGATCTTGGCGGCCTGAGAGAGGGCTTCCACGGGCCGGATAGCCCCGGTCGTCCAGACCTCGAGGGTCAGCCCCTCGTAGTCGATCCGCTTGCCGACCCGCGCGGGTTCGACCTTGTAATTGACCTTGAGGACGGGGGAATGGGACGAGTCGAGCGGGATGAAGTCGAGGCTCAGCTCAGGGTCGAAATTCTGATCGGCCGGGATGTAGCCCCGGCCGTTCTGGACGATCATCTCGATCTCGAGCGACCCGTCGGTGTCGAGGGCTGCGACGTGGATGTCCTTGTTGAGGATCTCGATGTCGGAGTCGGCGGCGATGTCGGAGGCCTTGGCCTCGGCCGGGCCGGCCTTCTTGAGCGTCATGCGCCGGACCCCGTCGCTCCTGAGCTTCAGAGGGATGCTCTTGAGGTTGAGGAGGATGTCCGTAACGTCCTCTTCGACCCCCGGGAGCGTCGAGAACTCATGGAGCACGCCGTGGATGCGGACGCCCGTGATCGCGGCCCCGGTGATCGACGACAGCAGGATCCGCCGCAGGGCGTTGCCGACCGTGACGCCGTATCCCCGCTCGAAGGGCTGGGCCTGGAACCGGCCGAACTTCTCGGTCAGGGTCTCATAATCGCACTCCAGGTACTTCGGCCTTTGAAAATTCGATTCTGTCATATGACCTCCTTCTGGAGATGTCCTCCGTTAGGCCCGCGCGGGCGCTACTTGGAGTACAGCTCGACGACCAAGTGCTCTTCCACGGGAAGCGTGACGTCCTGGCGCGTGGGAAGAGCGGTGACCCTCCCCGTCAGTTTCTCCCAGTCCACGGCCAGCCAGCCGGGGACGGACTTCCCTTTGTTCGAGGCGACAACGGCTTGGATATCCTCGCTCTTGGCCGACCGCGGCCGGAAGCTGACGATGTCGCCGGGTTTGACCAGGGCGGACGGGATGTCGACCTTGCGGGAATTGATCCGGAAATGCCCATGAGCGATGAGCTGGCGGGAGTGGCCTCGGGACAGGGCCAGCCCCATCAGGAAAACCACGTTGTCCAGTCTCCGCTCGAGCATGGACAGAAGGTTCTCGCCGGTGACCCCTTTCTGTCTCTCGGCGCGCTCGAAGAAGAACCGGAACTGCTCCTCCGACATCCCGTAATACCGTTTGAGCTTCTGTTTCTCGCGGAGCTGGATGGCGTACCCGAGGATGCGCTTCCTCGAACGCCCGTGCTGCCCGGGAGGATAGGCCCTCCGCTCCAGGGGGCATTTGTCCGTCAGGCACTTGCTTCCCTTGAAATAGAGCTTGTTCTTCTCGACGCGGCAGAGCCGGCAATCAGGTCCTTGGTTTTTCGCCATGTTGTTCTCCTTCCGGCCCTAGACCCGCCGCTTCCGGCGGACCCGGCACCCGTTATGCGGGATGGGCGTGACGTCCCGGATGGACTTGATCTCCAGGCCGGCGGCTTGGAGGGCTCGGATGGACGACTCCCGTCCCGCCCCCGGGCCCGTCAGGAGGACGTCGACGTAGCGGACGCCGAAGTCCTTGGCCTTGGTCGCCGCGTCCTTGGCCGCAAGCTGGGCGGCGAAGGGCGTTCCCTTGCGGGCGCCCTTGAAGCCCGAAGTCCCGGCGCTCGCCCAAACGACGGCGGCCCCCATCTTGTCGGTGATGGTGATGATCGTATTGTTGAAGGTCGACTGGATGTGGGCCACTCCGAACCCGATCTCCCTCCGGACTTTCTTCTTCTTCGCGCTGGCTTTAGGCATGTGCGCCGGCCCTCCTTAGGCTTTCTTGTCCTTGAGTTTCTTGATCCGTTGACCGCGGACGCCCTTGCGGGTCCGGGCGTTGGTCTTCGTCCGTTGGCCCCGGACCGGGAGCTTCCTCTTGTGCCGGATGCCGCGGTAGCAGCTGATGTCGACCAGCCGCTTGATGTTCATGGTGACTTCCTTGCGGAGGTCGCCCTCGATCTTCTCCCGTTTCTCGATGATCTGGCGGATCTTGTTGACCTCGTCCTCGGACAGCGCCTTGACCTTCTTGTTCTTGTCGATCTTGGCCTCTTCGAGGATCTTCAGGGACTTGGAGCGTCCGATCCCGTAGATGTAGGTCAGACCGACCTCGATCCTTTTCTCCGGAGGAAGCGTGATACCCGCGATGCGTGCCATGTTGACCTCGTTTAACCTTGTTTTTGCTTGTGCCTCGGATTGGAGCAGATCACTCGCACCAGGCCCTTGCGCCGGACGATCTTGCAGTTCCGGCAGATCTTTTTCACGGAAGCTTTGACTTTCATCGTCCCGTCCTTTTACTTGTATCGATAGGTGATGCGCCCCTTCGTCAGGTCGTAGGGGGAGAGTTCCAGGAGGACCCGGTCCCCGGGAAGGATGCGGATGAAGTGCTTGCGCATCTTTCCCGAAATGTGGGCCAGGATGACGTGCTTGTTGCCGAGCTCGACCCGGAACATGGCGTTGGGAAGGGTTTCCAGCACCACGCCCTCGGCTTCGAACATGTCCTGCTTAGGCATGGGGGCTCTCCTTGAGGGCGTCGGGCCGGGGCCGTTCCGCATCCCGCGTCCTCGCGCTCAGGATCTCCGGGCCGTTCGGGGTCATGGCCACGGTGTGCTCGAAGTGCGCGGCCAGGGTCCGGTCCCGGGTGACGGCCGTCCAGCCGTCCTCCAGGACATCGACCTCCCAGCCGCCCAGGGCGATCATCGGCTCGATGGCCAGGGTCATGCCCGCACGGATCCGGGGCCCCTTCCCCGGGGTCCCGAAATTGGGGATCTGGGGCTCCTCGTGCAGGGCCCGGCCGATGCCGTGCCCGACGAACTGGCGGATCACGGAGAAGCCCTCTCCTTCGACCGACCGCTGGATGGCGGCCGAGATGTCCGAAAGGCGGTTTCCCTCCCGCATCTGCTCGAGTCCCCTGGTGAAAGCCCTCTCGGCGGCCCCGACGAGTTTCTGGGCCTCGGCGCTCACCCGGCCCACGGGGACCGTCAGCGCGGAATCGCTGAAGAACCCTTCGTAGAGGACCCCGAAGTCGAGGCTGACGACGTCGCCCTCCTGGAGGATGCGTCCCGACGGGATGCCGTGAATGATCTCCTCGTTGACGGAGACGCAAACCGAAGCGGGATACCCCCGGTAGCCCTTGAAGGCCGGAACGGCCCTCAGCTCCCGGGCCCGCTTCTCGGCGTACAGGTCGAGGTCTCGGGTCCGGATGCCCGGACGGACGAGCGGTTCGAGCTCGGACAGGATGCGGGCCACGATCCGGCTGCTCTGCCGCATGGCTTCGAGCTCCTGATCGGACTTGTAAATGATCATCGTCCGTCCCTCGAGCCTTTGTTCAGGAGGCGGTCCAGAACGGCTAGGATGGGGCCGACGGTCTCTTCGATCGTCCCGTTGGCGTCGATCCTGTGGAGGGTCCCCCGGGCGGCGTAACGGGAGACCAGGGGCTCCGTCTTGGCCCGGTAGGTCCTCATCCTCTCCGGGATGATCTCGGCCCGGTCGTCGGTCCTCTGGACGAGGGTCGCTCCGCAGACGTCGCAGACGCCCTCCTTCTTGGGGCGCTTGCTGATCGTGTTGTAGATGGCCTCGCAGGAGGGGCAGATCCGCCGGCTGGACAGCCGCCGGACCACGACATCTTCCCGGGCGTCGATATCGAAAACGATCTCGGGCCGGTCCCCGTCGAGCTTTTCGAGGGTCGCGGCTTGCTCGAGATTGCGGGGGTAGCCGTCGAGGATGTATCCGTCCCGGCAATCGGGGCGGGACAGGCGCTCCCGGAGGAGCCCGAGGACGGTCTCGTCGTCGACCAGGCCGCCCTTGCCCAACTGGGATTCGGCCCTCAATCCGAGGGCCGTCTTGTCCCGGACCGCCTCGCGAAGCAGATCTCCCGTCGAGATCCAGGGAAAGCCGGTGGCTTCGCGGAGGCGCTCGCCCACCGATCCCTTCCCGCTTCCGGGCGCGCCCAGGAGGATGATCCTCATCCCCTTCTCCCCCGGATCCGGCTCCGGCGCATGAAGCCGTCGTAGTGCCGCATGACGAGCTGGGCCTCGATCTGCTGCATGGTGTCCATGGCCACACCCACGACGATCAGGATGGACGTCCCGCCGAACATGAAGTCGATGCCCAGCCCTTGGGTCAGGAACTTCGGCAGGTTGGCCTCGAGGAAGGTTCCCACCCAGGGCAGGGCCTGGACCTTGAACCCGGTGATCAGGAACTCCGGCAGGATGGCCACGGCGGCCAGGTAGACGGCGCCGACCAGCGTGATCCGGCTGAGGACCTCGTCGATGTAGTCCGAGGTGTTCTTGCCCGGACGGATGCCCGGGATGAAGCCGCCGTACTTGCGGAGGTTGTCGGCCACGTCGACCGGGTTGAAGATGATCGAGATGTAGAAATAGGTGAAGAAGATGATGGCCGCGACGTAGAAGAGGTTATAGAGGGGCATGCCCAGCCCGAACTGGGCGGCGATGTTCTGGATGGCCGGGACCTTGATGAGGCCGGCCATGGTCGACGGGATGGTGATGACGGAGGCGGCGAAGATGATGGGGATGACCCCGCCCGTGTTGACCCGCAGCGGGAGGTGCGTGCTCTGGCCCCCGTAGACCTTCCGGCCGACGACCCTCTTGGCGTAGGAGACCGGGATCCGCCTCTGGCCCCGCTCGACGAAGACGATGAAGGCCACGACCCCCAGCATGAGGGCCCCCAGAAAGAGGAGCGTCAGCGGGTCCATGGTCCCCGTCCGCAGGCCCGAGAGCAGGCTGATGAGCCCGCTCGGGAAGCTGACGACGATGCCGGCGAAGATGATCAGCGAGATGCCGTTGCCGATGCCCCGCTCCGAGATCTGCTCGCCGAGCCACATGACGAAGATGGTCCCCGTCGTCAGGGTCAGGACGGTCAGGAACTTGAAGCCCAGCCCGGGGTTGGGGACGACCAAGGCCCCGGCCGGCGTCCGGATAGCCTCGAGGAAGATGGCGATGCCGAAGGCCTGGATGAGACAGATGATGATCGTGCCGTAGCGGGTGTACTGGGTGATCTTCTTGCGGCCGAGCTCCCCTTCCTTGGACAGGCGCTCGAGGTAGGGCCAGACGACCGTCAGCAGCTGGAGGATGATCGAGGCGCTGATGTAGGGCATGATGCCCAGGGCGAAGATGGTCATGCGGGACATGTTCTGCCCCGAGAACAGGTCGATGAATCCCAGCAGGGAGCCCTTCTGGGATTGCCAGAACTCTTCCAGGGCGGCCGCGGACAGGCCCGGGTTCGGGATCTGCCCGCCGATCCGGTACACCGCAAGGAGGAGGAGGGTGAAAATGACCCTCTTGCGCAACTCGGGGATGCTGAAGATGTTACGGATGCTGTCCAACATTAGTCTTTCCCGATGGTCACGGCCCGCCCGCCTTTGTCTTCGATCTTCTTCGTCGCGGACGCGGAGAACTGGTGGGCGTGGATGGTCTTGGCCGCAGCCATCTCGCCCCGTCCCAGGACCTTGACGCGTTCCGACTCTTTCTTGATCAGACCGGACTCGACCATGTCCTTGAGCTGGATCTCGCTCTTGGCGATCTTGGCCAGCTTGTCCAGATTGACGACCGTGTATTCGACGCGGAAGATGTTCGTGAAGCCCCGCTTCGGGATGCGGCGGACGAGGGGCATCTGACCGCCCTCGAAACCCCGCTTGCCAGAATAGCCGCTGCCGGAGAGCTGGCCCTTGTGCCCTCGGCCCGACGTCTTGCCGTGGCCGGAGCCGGGGCCTCGCCCCACTCTCTTCCTGTCGCGCTTCGATCCCGGGGCCGGTTTCAGGTTGCTGAGATTCATGGCTTTTCCACAGCCTCCACTTTCAGGACGTGGGAGATCTTGCGGACCATCCCGAGGATCTCCGGGGACTCCCGCCGGACGACGCTCGACTGGAGCTTCCTCAATCCGAGCCCCTTGGCCGTCTCCCACTGGTCTTTGGTGTACCCGATGAGGCTGCGGACCAGGGTGATCTTCAGAAAGCGGTCCGGACCGTCGGCCGCAGCGCTCTTCTTGGGGCTTTTATTCGGCTTGGTCTCTTTATCCGTCATAGCGCACCTTTCGCCTTTCCGCGGATCCTGGCCATGTCGTCGGGGTTCCGGAGGCGGCGCAGGGCGTCCATGGTCGCGTTGGCGACACTGATGGGATTGGTGCTCCGGATGGACTTGGTCAGGATGTCCCGGATACCGGCCAACTGCATGATGACCCGGACGGCGCCGCCGGCGATGACGCCCGTCCCTTTCGAGGCCGGACGGAGGACGACCAGGCCGGCCCCGTCGACGCCCTTGACGAGATGGGGGATGGTCGTGTCAGCCAGGGGGACGCGGTACATGCTCTTCTTGGCCGCTTCGATGCCCTTGGAGATGGCCTGAGGGACCTCCCGGGCCTTGCCCTTGCCGATGCCGACCCGGCCTCTCTCGTCGCCGACGGCGACCAGCGCCGAAAAGCTGAGGTTCTTGCCTCCCTTGACGACCTTGGTGACCCGGCGGATGGAGATGACCTGGTCCTTGAGCTCCATGCCCTCGTCGTCGACCACTCCGACCCTTCTGAATCTTCGATCTTCCACGCTCTCGTCTCCTCTCGCTCGGGCCCGGCCTCAGAACCGGATCCCTTCCTTCCGGATGGCTTCCGCCAGGGCCTTGACGCGCCCGTGATAGGGGGTGGTCCCCCGGTCGAACACGATGCTCTCGATCTTGGCGGCCTTCAGCCGCTTGGCCAGCAGCACGCCCAGCCGTTCGCAGGCGTCCTTGTTCTTGCTGTTCTTGGACGACTCGCGGAACTCCTTCTCCAGGGTCGAGGCCGACAACAGGACCGCCCCGGCCTGGTCGTTGACGACCTGGGTGTAGACATAGGTGTTGCTCTTGAACACGTGGAGCCGGGGCCGCTCCGGCGTTCCCCGGACCTTCTCCCGGATCCGCTTCCGGATGCGAGTATCCCTGATCTTCTTGGCGATCGTCTTGTCTTTAAGCACCGCTCACCCCCGCCTTTCGTTCTTTTTTGATGAGTTTCTCGCCGACGTACCGGACGCCCTTCTGCTTGTAGGGGTCCGGAAGGCGGAGCCTCTTGATGTCGTCCGCCGCCTGGCCGACCTTCTGCCGGTCGATGCCCTGGACCGTCAGGAGGGTGGGCTTCTCGGCGGTGATCTCGACCCCCTCGGGGATCGTGTAGAGGATCGGCCGGGAATACCCCAGGCTGATCTCGAGCTTGCCCTTGTCGATCTTCGCCTTGTAGCCGACGCCGACGATCTCCAGCTTCTTCATGAAGCCCTGGGTGACGCCGACCACGGCGTTCTGGGCCAGGGACCGGCACAGCCCGTGGAGGGTGCGGACCGTCTTGGTCTCGTCGTCCCGGGTCAGGACCAGGCTGCCGCCGTCGAGGGCGGCCCGGATGCCCGTGTAGAGGGGCGACGTAAGCTTGCCCTTTTTCCCTTCGACCTCGATCCGGTCGGGATGGAGGGTGACGGTGACATCCGCCGGGATCGGGATGGGCTTTTTTCCGACTCTAGACATAATGACCTCTTTTCGTGCCTACCAGACGCTACAGAGGACTTCCCCGCCGGCGCCCAGTTCCTCGCACTTCTTCCCCGTCATGACACCCTTCGACGTCGAGACGATGACCAGCCCCAGGCCGTCGAGGACCTTGGGGACGGTGTCCCTGGCGCAGAAGATCCGGCAGCCCGGCTTGCTGACCCGGCGGAGACCGCCGATGACACTGGCGTTGTCCTCCGTGTACTTCAGGGTCACGTTGATCAGGCCTTGCTTGCCGTCCTCGAGGACCTTGAAGTTCCTGATGTAGCCCTCCTCCTTGAGGATTCTGACGATCTCGATCTTCGTCCGGGAGGAAGGGATATTGACTTCCCTCTTCTTGGACTTCGCGGCGTTGCGAATCCGCGTCAGCAGGTCGGCGATGGGATCCATGGCTTTATCCTTTCCTCAATGTCACCACGACGATTTCGTGATGCCCGGGATGTCCCCCTTGAGGGCCAGCTGGCGGAAGCACAACCGGCAGAGGTCGAACTTCCGGTAATAGCCCCGGGAGCGTCCGCAGAGGCGGCAGCGCCGCCGGACGCGGATCTCGTATTTCGGTTTTCTGACCATTTTGGCCATGCGTGCAGTTGTCGCCACGTTCTACCTCGCTTCTCAGGATTCCCGGAATGGCATGCCCAGCTTCTTCAGCAGGGCGCGGGACTCGTCGTCGGTCCGGGCCGTGGTCACGATCGTGATGTTCATGCCCCGGGGCCGCTCCACTTTGGTGTAATCGATCTCGGGGAAAACGAGCTGATCGCGCATGCCGAGGGTGTAATTGCCCCGGCCGTCGAAGGACGTCGGCGGGACGCCCCGGAAGTCCCGCACGCGGGGCAGGACGATGTTGACGAGCCGGTCGAAGAACTCGTACATGCGGCGGCCCCGCAAGGTCACGAAACAGGCGATGGGCTGGCCCTTCCTCAGCTTGAAGGACGAGATGGACTTCTTGGCCCGGCTGATGGCCGGGAGCTGACCGGTGATCAGCCCGAGCTCGGCCTTGGCCGTGTCCAACAGCTTGATGTTCTGGATGGCGTCGCCGGCGCCCACGTTGACGATGATCTTTTCGAGGCGGGGGACGGCCATGACGTTGTCGATCCCCAACGCCTCGCGGAGCTCAGGGACGACCTCCGTACGGTATTTTTCGTATAGGCGGCTCATGGTTGGACCCTCACTTCTGCTTCTCGATCTGCGCGTCGCACTTGTGGCAGAGCCGGATGCGGCTGCCGTCCTCGAGCCGGCGGCTGCGGGCCCGCACGCCCTGACCGCAGTCCGAGCAGTACAGCATGACGTTGGAGACGTGGATGGGGGTCTCCTTCTCCATGACCCCGCCCTGGACGTTCTTGCTGCGGTCGGCCCGGACGAAATGCTTGCTGAAGTTGATCCTCTCGACGATGACCCGGTTGGTCTCGGGGAACAGCTTCAGGACCTTGCCGGTCTTGCCCTTGTCCTTCCCGCGGATGACGACGACGAGGTCGTTCTTCTTGAGCTGGATCTTGTTCATCACAGGACCTCCGGGGCCAGGGACACGATCTTCGTGAACTTGCGTTCGCGGAGCTCCCGGCCCACCGGCCCGAAGACGCGCGTTCCCAGGGGCTCCCCGGCCTTGTCGATGATGACGGCGGCGTTGTCCTCGAAGCGGATGTAGGAGCCGTCCTTGCGGCGCAGCTCCTTGCGGGTCCGGACGACGACCGCCCGGACGACCTTGCCCTTGGCGATCTTGCTTTCCGGCTCCGCCTCCTTGACCGACGCGGAAATGACGTCCCCGATCCGGGCCACCCGGCCGACCCCGCCGCCGATCGGCGTGATGGCCTGGATCTTCCGGGCGCCGGAGTTATCGGCCACCTTGAGCATCGTGCGCATCTGGATCATCGGGGTTCTCCGTCGGCAGGCTCGCTGACCTCAACCGGCTCACCGGCTTCGGCGGCCTCGACGTTTTCAGCGGTCTCGACGACCTCGGCGCTTTCAACGGGCTCACCGGCTTCGGCGGTCTCGACGACCTCGGCAAGCTCGGAGGCCGTCAGGGCCGGCTTCATCCCGACGATCTCGAGGACGCGCCAGCGCTTCAGCTTGCTGATGGGGCGCGTCTCGATGATCCGGACCACGTCGCCGATCTTGCACTTCTCGGTCTCGTCGTGGACGAGGAAGGTCTGTTTCTTCCGGACGATCTTCTTGTAGAGGGGGTGCCGGATCTGCCGGACCACCTGGACCGTGACCGTCTTACTCATCTTCCGGGCGATGACGGTCCCGACCTTGGTCGTCTTCCGTTTTTGTCCGATGGTGTCCATTCTCTACTCCGTCGTCTTCTGGATGCCGCTCAGAAGCGTCTTGATGCGGGCGATGTCCTTCTTGATGTTCTTGATCTTCATCGGGCTGTCCAGCTGCCCCAGCGACTTCTGGAAGCGGAGCTTGAAGAGCTGTTCATCGAGCTCCGCGTGCTTGGTCCGCAGCTCCTCGGCCGACATTTCCCTCAGTTCTCGGGTCTTCATCTCAGTTCCCTCGCTTCCCGGGAGATGAAACGGGTCCTGACCGGCAGCTTGTGGGCGGCCAGGCGCATGGCTTCGCGGGCCATCTCCTCGTCGATCCCTTCGACCTCGAAGATGATCTTGCCGGGCCGGATGACATCGACCCAGAATTCGGGGTCGCCCTTGCCTTTTCCCATGCGGACCTCGGTCGGTTTCTTGGTGACCGATTTCCAGGGAAAGGTCCGGATCCAGAGCTTGCCCTTGCGCTTCATGTGCCGGGTGATGGTGATGCGGCCGGCCTCGATCTGCCGGGAGGTCAGCCAGCCCGGCTCGAGGGCCTGGAGGCCGAACTCCCCGAACGACAGGGTGCCCCCTCTCTGGGCCTTGCCCCGCATCCGGCCGCGCTGCTGCTTGCGGAACTTGACTTTCTTGGGCATCAACATGGCTAGATCTCCTCGACCTCCGCCATCTGGGAGGTCATCTTCGGCTTCTCGACGTCGCCCCGGTAGACCCAGACCTTGATGCCGATCTGCCCGTAAGTCGTGAACGCCTCGGTGAGCGCGAAGTCGATGTCGGCCCTCAGGGTCTGGAGGGGCAACTGCCCTTTCAGGTACCACTCGGACCGGGCGATCTCGACGCCGCCGAGCCGGCCGGCGCACATGACCTTGATGCCCTTGGCCCCCATCTTGAGGGCCAGGTCCACGGCCCGCCGCATGGCCCGGCGATAAGCGATGCGCTTCTCGAGCTGGACGGCGATGCTTTCGCCGATGAGGATGGCCGTGAGCTCGGGCTTGTCGACCTCGCGGATGTCGACGTAGACGTCCCGCTTGGCGATCTTCTCAAGCAGCCCCTTGAGGCTCTCGATCTCCTTGCCGCCGCGGCCGATGACGATGCCGGGCCGGGCCGTGTGGATGATGACCCGGACCTTCGGTCCGATCCGTTCGACATCGATTTCCGAGATGCCGGCGTGGAAGTACTTCTCCTTGATGGCCTTTTTCATGCGCAGGTCCTCATGGATGAGCCGGGCGTAATCCGGTCCTTTGGCGAACCATCGGGACGTCCACTGCTTGTTGAACCCGAGCCGGAACCCGAACGGGTGTGTTTTCTGTCCCATGCGTCATTTCCCCTTTTCGTTCAAGTAAATATGGACATGGCTGGTCCGCTTGACGACGCGGTAGGCCCGTCCCATGGGCGCCGGCCGGATCCTCTTGGCCACCGGACCTCCGTTGACCTCGATCCGCGATACGTACAGAACGTCGACGTCGACGTCCGGGGACTTCTGCTGGGCGTTGGCGATGGCCGAGCGAAGGACCTTTTCCAGGATGGCCGCGATCTTCTTCTTCTCGCTGAACCGCAGGATGGTCAGGGCCTCCCCGGCGTACCGGTCCCGGATGAGGTCGGCCACCAGCCGGCCCTTCTGGGGGCTCATCCGCACGAAGCGGACAACGGCGTGGGACAGGTGATTGGGCTCGCTCATGTTACTTTCCTACTTTGAGCTGCTTTGCGGTTTTGGAAGTGTGTCCTCTGAAAGTCCGGGTCGGGGAGAATTCCCCCAGCTTATGGCCGACCATGTTCTCGGTGACGAACACCGGGATGAACTTCCGGCCGTTGTGGACCCCGATGGTCATGCCGACCATCTCGGGAATGATCGTCGACCGCCGGGACCAGGTCTTGATGATCTGCCGTTTCCCGGCGGCCGAACCGAAGCCCTGGACTTTCTCGAGAAGGTGGTCGTCGATGAACGGGCCTTTACTTACCGCTCTGCTCATGATTACTTGCTCCTCCGCCTGACGATGAAGCTCTGCGTCCGCTTGTTCCGGCGGGTCTTGAAACCCTTGGTCGGGATGCCGGTCGGGCTGACCGGGTGACGGCCGCCCTTGGAGCGCCCTTCTCCGCCGCCGTGCGGATGGTCGATGGGGTTCATGGCCGTGCCGCGGACGTGGGGCCTGATGCCCTTCCAGCGGTTCCGGCCCGCTTTGCCGATCTTGATGTTGCCGTGGTCGAGGTTGCCGATCTGGCCGACGGTCGCCCGGCAATCGAGGTGGACCTTGCGGATCTCGGAGGACGGCAGCCGCACCTGGGCGTAATCGCCCTCCTTGGCCAGGATCTGGGCCCCCGCTCCGGCGGACTTGGCGACCTGTCCGCCCTTGTCCTTGCGAAGCTCGATATTGTGGATGACGGTGCCCATGGGGATGAACCGGAGGGGCATGGCGTTGCCCGGCAGGATGTCGGCCTGCTTGTCGGTCGACAGGATCTCCTGGCCGACCTGCAGTCCGGTCGGGTAGAGGATGTAGCGCCGCTCGCCGTCCCGGTACTTGACGAGGGAGATGAACGACGACCGGTTGGGATCGTACTCGACCGTTTCCACGACCCCCGGGATGCCGATCTTGTCCCTCTTGAAATCGATGACCCGGTAGAGCTTCTTGTGCCCCCCTCCCCTGTTCCTCATGGACAGGCGCCCGCGGTTGTCGCGGCCGCCCGACTTGGGGATGGACACGAGAAGGGGCTTGTAGGGACGGTCCCCGCTCAGCTCCTCGTACCGGTTGCCCGTCCTGTGGCGCAGGCCGGGTGTGATTGGCCTGTATGTTTTGATGCCCATCTTACGCCGCCTCGAAGTATTCGATCATTTTCTCGCCTTCCCGGAGCTTGACATAGGCCTTTTTCCAGTCCTTCCTCTTGCCCATGTTCCGGCCCACCCGGCGGACCTTGCCCGTCTTGATCTGGGTCCGGACCTCTTCGACCCGGGTCTTGAACAGCAGCTCGACGGCCTGCTTGATCTCGATCTTGTTGGCGTCCCGGGCGACCTCGAAACAGATGACCCGGTCGGCCTCCTTGAGCTGTGTGCTCTTCTCCGTTATCACGGGCCGGATGATGATCTTTCGCGGATCTTTGCTCACTTCAATCTCTCCATGGCCGTTTCGAAGGCCTGCCGGCTGAAGACCAGCCACTTGTGGGCCAGGACGTCGGTGATGTTGAGGGACCTGACGTCGACGGCCTTGACCGCGGGCAGGTTCCTCACCGACAGGAACAGGTTCACGTTCCCGGCCATATCCACGAGCAGGGCCGAGTCCAGGTTGAAGGCCTTGAGCAGGGCCAGGGCCTCTTTGGTCTTGGGCTCCTTGATCTCGAAGCCGTCGACGACGAGGAGGCGCTCATCGGCGTACTTCCCGGCGAGGGCCGAACGCAAGGCGTTCCGCCGGGCCTTCTTGGGAAGGGCCGTGGAATAGTCCCGCGGCTGGGGCCCGAAAACGGTGCCGCCCTTTCGCCAGAGAGGCGAACGCGTGCTGCCGACGCGGGCCCGGCCTGTCCCCTTCTGCCGCCAGGGCTTCTTTCCGCCGCCGCTGACCGCGGCCCGGGTCTTGGTCGCCGCCGTCCCCTGCCGCCGGTTGGCCAACTGGCTGACGACGGCCTCGTAGATGAGGTGACCTTTCTCCGGGTAGGAGAAAACGGACTCCGGAAGGTCCACTTCGGCGGACGGCTTTCCGCTTCTATCGATGACTTGCAGTTTCGCCATGGTGTCCTCTTTTCCGCTCACTTGCCGCCCGGCGGACCGAACTTCCCTTTTTTGATGAGCAGGGTGCTCCCGTTGGCCCCGGGGACGGCCCCCCGGACGAGGAGAAGGTTGTTGTCCTTGTCCGTCTCGACGACCTTGAGGTTCCTGACCGTCACCCGCCTGTCTCCCATGTGGCCGCCCATCCTCATGCCCTTGACGACCCGGGACGGATAGGACGAGGCGCCGATCGAACCGGGCGCCCGGTGGAACATGGAGCCGTGGGCGGCCCCGCCGCCGCGGAAATGGTGCCTCTTGACGACGCCGGCGAAGCCCTTACCCTTGCTCGTCCCGACGACATGGACGGTCTCTCCGACCTCGAAGATGTCGACCAGGACCTGGTCCCCCTCGTTGACGGCGGCCGGGTCCGTGCATCCGAACTCGCGGAGCTTCTTGACGACCGGAACGCCCGACTTCTTGAAGTGCCCGAGCTGCGGCTTGTTGGGCTTGCGGACGCTCTTCTCCTCGACGAACCCGAGCTGGATCGAGACGTACCCGTCCTTCTCGCGGACCTTCTTCTGGACGACCGTGCAGGGCCCGGCCTTGATGACGGTGACGGGGATGACGTTGCCGTTCTCGTCGAACTGCTGGGTCATCCCGATCTTCTTGCCGATCAACCCTTCGACCATGGTCATTCTCCCGTCCCGGTGGCCTGGATCTCGACATCGATCCCGGCCGGCAGGTCCAACTTCTGCAGCTCCTCGATCGTCTCGTTGTTGTACTCGCTGATGTCGATGAGCCTCTTGTGGATCCGCATCTCGAAATGTTCCCTGGACTTCTTGTCTACGTGAGGAGAACGGAGGACGCAGAACTTGTGGATGCGTGTCGGCAGGGGGATGGGGCCCGCGACGCTGGCGCCCGTGCGTTTCGCTTTCACCACGATATCCTTGACGGACTGATCGAGCAAGCGGTGGTCAAAGGACTGCAGCCTGATTCTGATTTTTTCCATCGTTCGTTCCTCTGTTCTCCGAATTCCGCCGAAGGGCCCCTCGCCCCGGCCGTCCGCCGGCCGCGGGCCGGCCTATTCGATGATGTCCGTGACCGTGCCCGCGCCGACCGTCCGGCCGCCCTCGCGGATGGCGAAACGGAGGGCCTTCTCCATGGCCACGTCGCTGATGAGCTCGATCTCCAGGTTGATGTTGTCCCCGGGCATGACCATCTCGACGTTCTCGGGCATCTTCACCGAGCCGGTCACGTCGGTCGTTCGGAAGTAGAACTGCGGCCGATAGCCCTTGAAGAACGGCGTGTGCCGGCCGCCCTCTTCCTTGGTCAGGGCGTAGATCGAGGCCCGGAACTTCCGGTGGGGGGTGATGGACCCGGGCTTGGCCAGGACCTGCCCCCTCTCGACCTCGTCCTTGCCGACGCCGCGGAGCAGAGCCCCGATGTTGTCGCCGGCCTGGGCCTGGTCAAGGAGCTTGCGGAACATCTCGACGCCCGTCACGACGGTCTTGCGGGTCTCGCGGAGTCCCACGATCTCGCATTCGTCGCCGACCTTGACGACCCCGCGCTCGACGCGGCCGGTCACGACCGTGCCCCGGCCGGTGATCGAGAATACGTCTTCGATGGCCATCTGGAAGGGCTTGTCGACCTCTCGGAGGGGCTCAGGGATGTGGTCGTCCATGGCCTGGACGAGGTCCCAGATAGGCTTGGCGCCCGGCCCCTCGAGGTCCTCCATGGCCTTGGTCGCGCTGCCGCGGATGACCGGGATCTTGTCGCCGTCGAACTGGTATTTCGACAGCAGCTCCCGGACCTCGAGCTCGACGAGGTCGAGGATCTCGGGGTCATCCACGAGGTCGCACTTGTTCATGAACACGACGACCGCCGGCACGTTGACCTGCCGGGCCAGGAGGATGTGCTCCCGGGTCTGGGGCATCGGTCCGTCGGCCGCCGAGACGACGAGCACGGCGCCGTCCATCTGGGCCGCGCCGGAGATCATGTTCTTGATGTAGTCGGCGTGGCCGGGGCAGTCGATGTGGGCGTAGTGCCGCTTCTCGCTCTCGTATTCCACATGGCTCAGGGCGACCGTCAGGATCTTTGTCGCGTCCCGGCGGAACATCTTGGCGTCGGCCTTGGCCACGTCGTCGTAGCTCTGGGCCTTGGCCAGGCCCTTGGTCGCCAGGACCTTGGTAATGGCGGCCGTCAGCGTCGTTTTGCCGTGGTCGATGTGCCCGATCGTCCCGACGTTGACATGGGGTTTCGTCCTCGCGAATTTTTCCTTTGCCATCGCTCACCTCCTGCTTGGCATAGACATTTGTTGATACACGCTTTTTATGATTGACCCCGGAAGGGGATTCGTCCTTCGACCCTGGCCACGATGACCTCCTGAACGGCGGCCGGCACCCGGTCGTACTGGGCAAACTCCATGGTAAACACGCCCCGGCCCTGGCTCTGGGTCCGCACGGCCGTCGCGTACCCGAACATCTCCGCGAGCGGCACCAGGGCTTTGATGACCCGGGACCCGCTCCGCATCTCCATGCCCTCGATCTTGCCGCGCCGGGCGTTGAGGTCGCCGACGAGATCGCCGAGGTATTCGTCGGGAGTGACGACCTCGAGCTTCATGACCGGCTCCAGAAGAACGGGGCTGGCCTTGGCGGCCGCCTCCCGGAAGGCCAGGGAAGCGGCGATCTTGTAGGCGACCGCGGTCGAGTCGACCTCCTGGTAGGAGCCGCCGACGAGCGCCGCCCGCAGGTCTGTCACCGGGTAGCCGGCCACAATACCGGCCTCCATGGCCTCGCGGATGCCGTTCTCGACATCCGAAATGAATTCGCGGGGGATGACGCCGCCCCGGGTCCGGTCGACGAATTCGAATCCCCGGCCCCGGGCCATGGGCTCGAGCGCCAGGACACAGTGCCCGAAGAGGCCTTTGCCCCCGGCCTGGCGCACATACTTCCCTTCCCCCTGGGCGGGCGCCTGGATGGTTTCCTTGTAAGCCACCTGGGGCTTGCCCAGATTGGCCCGCACGCCGAAGTCCCTCTCCAGACGGTCCATGATGACCTCGAGATGGAGCTCGCCCATGCCCTTGAGGAGGGTCTGGCCCGTCATGGGGTCCTGGGCGACCTTCAGAGTGGGGTCCTCCCGGGTCAGCTTATCCAGCGTGGTGGCCAGCTTGGCGTGGTCGGCCTTGGTCTTGGGCTCGATGGTCGCCGAGATGACCGGCTCGGGGAAGCGGATGGACTCGAGGACGATCGGATGGTTCTTGAGGCACAGGGTGTCGCCCGTCGAGATGTTCTTGGAGGAGCCCATGGCGGCGATGTCCCCGGCGTGGACCTCCTTGATCTCCTTCCGCTTGTTGGCGTGCATCTCGAGCAACCGCGAGAGCTTCTCCTCCTCGCTCTTGGTCGCGTTCCAGACGGCCTGACCGATCTTGGCCTTGCCGGAATAGACCCGGAAGTAGGCCAGGTTGCCGAGGAAAGGGTCGTTGGCGATCTTGAAAACGAGCCCGGAGAACGGGGCCTCGTCAGAGGCGGCCCTGGTCTCCACGGCCTCGGTCCGGGGATGCCGGCCGGTGACCGGCGGGATGTCGACCGGGGAGGGCAGATAGTCGACGATGGCCTCGAGGAGAGGGTGGACGCCCTTGTTCCGGAAGGAGGCGCCGTAGAGGACGGGGACGAATTTGAGCTCCAGGGTCCCGCGGCGGACGGCCCCCTTGATCTCCTCGACGGAGGCCTCGACGCCGTCGAGGTACTTCTCCATCAGGCCGTCGTCGGTTTCGCTCAGCATTTCCAGCATGTCCTGTCTCTTCTCTTCGACTTCCTCCCGGAGGTCGTCCGGAACCTCCCGGACGACGTAATCCGTCCCCAGGATGTCCCGACCCCAGTCGTACTCCTTCCGCTCAATGAGGTCAACGACGCCGCGGAACCCGTCTTCCCGTCCCACGGGAATCTGGATCGGCAGAGGCTTGGCCGCCACCCTGGTCCTCAACTGGTGGACCGCCCGTTCCGGGTCGGCCCCGATCCGGTCCATCTTATTGATGAACGCGATGCGGGGGACGCGGTACTTGTCGGCCTGGCGCCACACTGTCTCGGACTGAGGCTCGACACCTCCAACTCCACACAGTATGGCTATCGCGCCGTCGAGCACCCTCAGGGAGCGCTCGACCTCCGCGGTGAAGTCCACATGGCCGGGAGTGTCAATGATGTTGACCCGGTGGTCCCGCCAGTAGCAGGTGGTCGCGGCCGATGTGATCGTGATGCCGCGCTCCTGTTCCTGCGGCATCCAGTCCATCACGGCCGTTCCCTCGTCCACCTCTCCCATCTTGTAGGTCATACCCGTGTAAAAAAGAAGCCGTTCCGTGGTGGTCGTCTTCCCGGCGTCGATATGGGCCATGATACCGATGTTCCTCACTCTTTCGATCGGGTATGACCGCATCGTACCTTCTCTCCATATCGAACCGGTTCACGCCTTGGACTCTTTCGATGGAGACTACCACTTGTAATGGGCGAAAGCCCGGTTGGACTCCGCCATCTTGTGCGTATCCTCTCGCTTCTTGACCGCTCCGCCGCGGTTGTTCACGGCGTCGATGATCTCGGCCGAGAGTTTTTCCTGCATGCTCTTGCCGCTGCGCTCCGTGGCATACTTGATCAGCCAGCGCACGCCCAGGGAAAAGGACCGGCCGGGCGCGACCTCGATCGGGACCTGGTAGTTCGCGCCGCCGACCCGCCGCGACTTCGTCTCGAGGAAAGGCCGGACGTTCTCCAGGGCCTTCTCCAAGATCTTGAGGGGATCCTCCTTGGTCTTCTGCTTGAGGATGTCCATGGTCCCGTAGACGACCTTCTCGGCGGTCGTCTTCTTCCCTTTCCGAAGAAAGAGGTTGATGAACCGGGCGACGACGGTGCTGTTGTAGAACGGGTCGGCGGGGATCTTGCGCTTCTTGATGATTCCGCGTCTCGGCATGGGTCTTCTCCTCTTCTAGGCGGCGGCCCGTTTTTCTTTCGGCCTCTTGGCCCCGTAGCGGGAGCGTGCCTTGAAGCGGTTCTGAACCCCTTCGGCGTCCAGTGTGCCGCGGACGATGTGATAGCGGACGCCGGGCAGGTCCTTGACGCGGCCTCCCCGGATCATGACGATGGAGTGCTCCTGGAGGTTGTGGCCGACGCCGGGGATGTATCCCGTGACCTCGATGTTATTGGTCAGCCTCACCCGAGCCACCTTCCGCATGGCCGAGTTCGGCTTCTTGGGCGTGGTCGTGAAAACGCGCGTGCAGACCCCTCTCTTCTGGGGGCAAGATTCCAAGGCCGGGGACTTGCTCTTGTACTTCTTGGGCGTCCGGCCATTCCTGACGAGTTGATTGACGGTCGGCAATGAAAAATACTCCTCTATGCAAGTTCCAACTGTAAGTTTTATTCATCCCCGGGAAGATAGTCCTGAGACGAATGGACGGATAATAGCAAATTTCGCCTTCCCTGTCAAGAATTTTGAGGAAATTCCGGGGGCCGCCGGGGACCGGCTCAGTCGCCCGGAAGGACCTCCTTCTCCATCGGCCGCAGGAGGGGGTGCATCTCCTCCTTGAGCTCAACGTTCCGGTAGTGCTTGTAGCCCGTCCCGGCCGGGATGAGCCGACCCATGATGATGTTCTCTTTCAGGCGCCTCAGATAGTCCACTTTGCCGTACAGGCTGGCCTCGGTCAGGACACGGGTCGTCTCTTGGAAGGAGGCGGCCGAGATGAAGCTCTCCGTGCTCAGGGCGCTCTTGGTGATCCCCAGGAGCAGGGGCCGGGCTTTGGCCGGCTTTCCGCCCTTTTTCATGACCTTCTCGTTCTCGTGCTGAAAGATGAACTTGTCGATCTGCTCGTCCACCAGGAAATCGGTGTCCCCGACCTCTTCGACCTTGACCCACCGGAGCATCATCCGGATGATGGTCTCGATGTGCTTGTCGTTGATGGGCACGCCTTGGAGGCGGTAGACGGCCTGGACCTCTTTGAGGAGGTACTCGGCCAGCTCCTTCTCCCCGAGGACCCGGAGGATGTCGTGGGGGTTGACCGGCCCGTCCATGAGGGCGTCGCCGGCCCGGATCCGCTCCCCGTCGGAGACGCTCAAATGGGCGCCCTTGGGGACCAGGTACTCCTTCTCCCCTCCCCGCTCGTTGCGGACCATGATCTTCCGGTAGCCGCGGACCAGGCCGCCGATCTGGACGGTGCCGTCGATCTCGGAAATGACGGCCGGAAGCTTGGGCCGCCGGGCCTCGAACAGCTCCTCGGCCCTGGGCAGGCCTCCCGTGATGTCCTTGGTCCGGGCCGCCTCGCGGGGGATCTTGGCCAGGATGTCCCCGGCGAAGACCTTTTCCTCGTCCTTGATCTCGAGGTTGGCGCCCGACGGGAGAAAGTATTTCCGGAGGATGACGGGACGGCCCTTGTCGTCCTTCTTCTTGAGGTCCAGGATCTCGACCTGGGGCTGCAGCTTCTCGTCCTTGGGGTCGATGATGACCTGGGTGATGAGGCCGGTGAACTCGTCCTGGACCTCCTCCATGCTGACCCCGAGCACGACGTCCCGGAAACGGATGGCGCCGGTCTCCTCGGTCAGGATGAAGGTGTTGAAGGGATCCCATTCGGCGAAGGCCTGACGGGCCTTGATCTCCTTGCCCTCGGGGACGATGATCTTGGCACCGTAGGGCACCTGATAGTGCTCCACCTCCCGGCCCCGGTGATCGAGGATGGCGATGTTGGCGACGCGATTGACGACGACCAGCGTGCCGTCCTGGTTCTCGACGGTCTTGAGGTTGGTGAACTTGATGACCCCGTCGTTCTTGGCCTCGAGCTTGGACTTTTCGGCGCCGCCCATGGCGATGCCGCCGACGTGGAACGTCCTCATGGTCAGCTGGGTCCCCGGCTCGCCGATGGACTGGGCGGCCACGATGCCGGCGGCTTCACCGAGCTCGACCATCTTTCCGCTGGCCGGGCTCCGCCCGTAGCAGAGCTGGCAAATGCCCCGCTTGGACTCGCAGCTGAGGACGGAGCGGATCTTGACCCGCTCGAGACCGATGTTCTGGAACTCCTGGGCCGTCTTCTCGGTGATCTCCTCGTTCATGTCGACGATGGACTCGCCGGTGTCGGGGTTGACGACCCTTTCCAGGGCCACCCGGCCGACGATGCGGTCGATGAACGGTTCGATGATCTCGCCGTTCTCGACGATCGCCGACACGTTGATGCCCTTCAGGGTCCCGCAGTCGTGCTCGTCGACGATGACTTCCTGGCAGACATCGACGAGCTTCCTCGTCAGGTATCCGGAATTGGCCGTCTTGAGAGCCGTGTCGGCCAGCCCCTTGCGGGCGCCGTGGGTCGAAATGAAATACTGCAGGACGTTCAGCCCTTCCCGAAGGTTGGACACGATGGGCGTCTCCAAGATCTCTCCGGACGGCTTGGACATCAGACCGCGCATTCCGGCCAACTGCCGGATCTGCTGCTTGTTCCCGCGGGACCCGGAGTCGGCCATGACGAACAGGGGGTTCAGCTGGGTCCCCTCGAAGCTGATCCTCTTCATGGCCTCGATCATCGCGACGGACACCTTTTCCGTGACCGTCCCCCAGATCTCGATGACCCGGTTGAACCGCTCGCCCGAGGAGATCGTCCCGTCCCGGTAAAGGTTCTCGATGTCCAGGACCTCTTTCTGGGCCTTTTCCACGAGGACGCTCTTTTCCCCGGGGATGACGAAATCGTCGATGCCCAGGGAGAAACCGGCCTGGGTCGCGTAGGCGAAACCGAGCGTCTTCAGGGCGTCGAGGATCAGGACCGTGGGCGGGAGACCGGCCTTGAGATAGGTGTAGAACACGAGGTTCTCGAGGCCCTTCTTCCGGAGCATGCCGTTGATGAACGGGAAGCCCTCGGGCAGCGCGCCGTTGAAGATGAGGCGGCCGGGCGTCGTTTCGATGAGCTCTTTCTTGATCTCCTGGACGGGGCAGGTCATGACGCCCTGGTCGTCGTAATACGTGGCCAGGTTCATGAACGGCCCGGTGAATCTCAGCTTGATGCTGGTCTGGAGCTTGATCTCCCTGTTCTCGAGCGCCAGCAAGGCTTCCTCGGGACTGCCGAAGATCCGCCCCTCCCCCTTCTGGCCCTTCTTCTCAAGGGTCAGGTAGTAGCAGCCCAGGACCATGTCCTGGCTGGGGATGGTCAACGGGCGCCCGTGAGCGGGAGACAGGATGTTGTTGGTCGACAGCATCAGGGTCTGGGCCTCGACCTGGGCCTCGACCGAAAGCGGGATGTGGACGGCCATCTGGTCGCCGTCGAAGTCGGCGTTGAAGGCCGCGCAAACGAGCGGGTGGATCTGGATGGCCTTGCCCTCGACGAGCAGCGGCTCGAAGGCCTGGATGCCCAGCCGGTGAAGCGTGGGGGCCCGGTTGAGGAGGATGGGGTGCTCCCGGACGACCTCCTCGAGGTAGTCCCAGACCTCGGGCTTCTCCTGCTCGTGCCACTCCCGGGCGACCTTGACGCTCGGGACCAGGCCTTCCTTTTCCAGCCTGTTGAAAATGAACGGCTTGAAAAGCTCGAGGGCCATCTTCTTGGGCAGGCCGCACTGGTTGAGCTTGAGCTCGGGCCCGACGACAATGACCGAACGGCCGGAGTAGTCGACCCGCTTGCCGAGCAGGTTCTGGCGGAAACGGCCCTGCTTTCCGCGCAGGGCCTCGCTCAGGGATTTGAGGGGCCGCCGGTTGGCGCCGAGGTGGACGCGCCCGCGCTTGCCGTTGTCGAACAGGGCGTCGACGGCCTCCTGAAGCATCCGCTTTTCGTTGCGGATGATCAGCTCCGGCGCTTTGAGCTCCATGAGCTTCTTGAGGCGGTTGTTCCGGTTGATGACTCTCCGGTAGAGGTCGTTGAGGTCGGAGGTGGCGAAGCGCCCACCGTCCAGACGGACCAGCGGCCGGAGGTCCGGAGGGATGACGGGGACGACGTCGAGGACCATCCACTCCGGATGGTTCCCGGACCTCTTGAGGGCCTTGAAGACCCTGAGCCGCTTGGCGTGGCGGAGCTTGCGCTGCTGGGAGGTCTCCTTCTTCATCAGCTTCCGGAGGCGCTCGGCCTCCTTCTGGATGCTGATCTTCTCAAGGAGGAACTTGATGGCCTCGGCCCCGATGGAGGCCTCGAACTTGTCGCCGTACTTCTCCTGGGCGTCCTTGAACTCCTCCTCGTTCAGGAGCTGCTTTTCCTTGAGAGGCGTGTCGGCCGGGTCGAGGACGATGTAGGATTCGAAATAGAGGACCTTTTCGAGGTCCTTGATGGACAGGTCGAGGACCAGCCCGATGCGGCTCGGGGGGCTCTTGAAGAACCAGATGTGGGCGACCGGAGAGGCCAGCTGGATGTGCCCCATCCGCTCGCGGCGGACCTTGGACTTAGTGACCTCGACGCCGCAACGCTCGCAGATGATGCCCCGGTACTTCATCCTCTTGTACTTGCCGCAGAGGCACTCGAAATCGTTGATGGGCCCGAAGATCTTGGCGCAGAACAGGCCGTCCTTCTCGGGCTTGAAGGTCCGATAGTTGATGGTCTCCGGCTTGGTCACCTCACCCCAGGACCAGCTCTTGATCTTCTCGGGCGAGGCGATGCTGATGCGGACCCGGTCGAAATCGATCCTGGGCCGGGAGAGCGTCATCGGTGGCCTGATATCCATTAGGCTTCTCCTTTGCCGGATTGGGGAATGGCGATGCCCCACGGCAGGACTTCTTCCTTGTCCCCCTTCTCCAGCTCCACGTTCAGGCACAGGCTCTGGAGCTCGCGGATGAGGACATTGACGGATTCGGGGAGGCCCGGGGTGAACTCCAGGTCGCCCTTGACGATGGCCTCGTAGATCTTGGCCCGCCCTTCGACATCGTCGGACTTGACGGTCAGGAGCTCCTGCAGGGTGAACGCGGCGCCGTAGGCCTCCAAGGCCCAGACCTCCATCTCCCCGAACCTCTGGCCGCCGAACTGGGCCTTGCCGCCGAGCGGCTGCTGGGTGATGAGCGAGTACGGGCCCGTCGAGCGGGCGTGGATCTTGTCGTCGACCAGGTGGTAGAGCTTCATCATGTAGATGAAGCCGACCGTGACTTCCTGGTCGAGGAGCTCGCCTCCCATGCCGTCGAAGAGCGGGGTCTTGCCGCTCTCGGGCAGGCCGGCTTTCTTGAGCAGCTGCTTGATCTCCCGCTCGCTGATGCCGTCGAAGACCGGCGTCGAGATCCATATATCCAGGGTCCGGGCGGCCCACCCGGCGTGGGTCTCCAGGATCTGTCCGACGTTCATGCGGGAGGGAACGCCGAGCGGGTTGAGGACGATCTCGACAGGGGTCCCGTCGGGGAGCCGGGGCATGTCCTCTTCCGGAACGATCTTGGCCACGATGCCCTTGTTCCCGTGCCGGCCGGAGACCTTGTCGCCCACGGACAGCTTCCGCTTCATGGCGATGAACACCTTGATGGACTGGATGACGCCGGGGGCCAGCTCGTCCCCCTTCTTCAGGTTTTCGACCTTTTCCTTGAAGACGGCCCGCAGGGCCTCGATCTGCCGCTTGATCTTCTTGTCGAGGTCCTTGATCTCGCGGTCGCGGTCGTCGTCCTCGCTGAGCTTGAGCTTCAGGACGTCATCGAAGTCGATCTCCCCCAGGACCTTCTCGGTCAGCTTGGTCCCCTTCTCCAGGGTCATCTCGCCGGCTTTCTGGGTCTTCTCGACGACCGAGCCCTTGACGAGGGCCCGGACCTTCTCCCACTTCTCGTTCTCCAGGATGACGATCTCGTCCTCGAGGTTGCGCTTGAGCTTGGCGATCTCGTCCTTCTCGATGGCCTTGGCCCGCGGGCCCTTCTCGATCCCCCGCCGCGAGAAGATGCGGACGTCGATGATCGTGCCCTCGACGCCGGGGGAGCAGTAGAGCGAGGCGTCCTTGACGTCCAGGGCCTTCTCTCCGAAGATGGCCTTGAGCAGCTTCTCCTCGGGCGACAGCTGGGTCTCTCCCTTGGGGGCCACTTTGCCGACCAGAACGTCGCCCGACTTCACGTGGGCGCCGATGCGGACGATGCCGTTCTCGTCCAGGTTGCGCAGGACGTTCTCCGGAACGTTGGGAATGTCCCGGGTGATGTCCTCGGGACCGAGCTTGGTGTCCCGGGCTTCGATCGTCTCCTCCACGATGTGCAGGGAGGTGAAGATGTCTTCCTTGATCAGCTTTTCGCTGACGACGATGGCGTCCTCGTAGTTGTATCCGCGCCAAGGCATGAAGGCGCAGAGGACGTTCCGTCCGAGCGCCAGCTCCCCGCCGTCCGTGCAGGAGCTGTCGGCCAGGACCTGGCCCCGGGCGACCGTGTCCCCTTTGAGGACGATGGGCCTGTGGTTGGTGGACGTGTTCTGGTTGGTCCGCAGGAACTTGGTCAGGAGGTAGAGGTCGGTCCCGACCTCGTGGCTGCGGGGCGAGGCCTTCTCGTCCACCCGGACGATGATCCGTTCCGCGTCGACGAATTCGACGACCCCGGGCCGCTTGCAGACGACGACGTCCCCGGACCCGACGGCCACCAGGCCCTCGATCCCGGTGCCGACGAGCGGGGCCTCGGGGCGGAGAAGGGGGACGGCCTGCCGCTGCATGTTCGACCCCATCAGGGCCCGGTTGGCGTCGTCGTGCTCCAGGAAGGGGATGAGAGCGGCCGACAGGGAGACGAGCTGTTTCGGAGAGACGTCGATGTAGTGGAGCTGGTCGCGGGGGATGAACTTGAAGTTGCCCCGTTCCCGGGCGCTGACCATGTCGTTCGTGAACCGGCCGCGGTCATCGACGGCGGCGTTGGCTTGGGCGATGTTGAACTTCTCCTCCTCCCAGGCGGTGAGGTAGAAGCAATGGGGCTCGACGACCGGCAGCTGACGGGCCTTCTGGTCCTTGAGCTTGTCGATGGCCTTGGCCATCTCGTCCTTCTCGACGATGTCGCCGACCTTGCGGTCGCCGCTTCCGGGATGGATGACTTTGACGTAGTCGACGATCCGGCCATTCTTGACCTTCCGGTAGGGGGTCTCCAAGAACCCGTAGTCGTTGACCCGGGCGAAACAGCTGAGCGACGAGATCAGTCCGATGTTGGGCCCTTCCGGCGTCTCGACCGGGCAGAGCCTCCCGTAGTGGGAGGTCTGGATGTCGCGGACCTCGAAGCCGGCCCGCTCGCGGCTCAGGCCGCCGGGACCGAGGGCCGACAGCCGGCGCTTGTGGGTGATCTCGGCCAGGCTGTTGATCTGGTCCATGAACTGGGAGAGCTGGGAGCTGCCGAAGAACTCCTTGAGGGCGGCGATGACCGGCTTGGAGTTGATCAGGTCCTGGGGCATGGCCGCCGCCAGGTCGGCGGTGATGGTCATCTTCTCTTTGATGGTCCGCTCCATCCTCGTCAGGCCGATGCGGAACGCGTTCTCGACCAGCTCGCCGATCGAGCGCACGCGGCGGTTGCCCAGATGGTCGATGTCGTCGACCGTTCCCTCCCCGAAACGCAGGTTGAGGAGATACTTGATGACCTCCACGTAATCGAGGGGGGTCAGGGTCTTCTCATCGAGGGACGTTTCCTGGCCGAGCTTGATATTGAACTTGAGCCGGCCGATCCGGGAGAAATTGTATTTCTGGGGATTGAAGAACAGGCTGTGGAAGAGGTTCTGCGCGCTCTCGGCCGTGTGCGGCTCACCCGGTCTCAATTTCCTGTAGATCTCGCCCTGGGCTTGGGCCAGGTCCTTGCGCAGGTCCTTCTTGATGGTCGTGCTGACGATCAGGCCGGCCCGGTCCTGTTCGGGGAAGAAGACCTCGAACGGCTCCCCGCGCCCGACGAGCAGGTCGAGCTGGATGTCGTTGATCTCCTCGTTCGTCCGGACCTTGCCTTTGATAGCGGTCAGAGAATAGGCCCCGGCGAGCTCTTTCTTCGCCAGGGGGATCCGGGTGACGCCTGAGCCGGTCAGGGCCGCCAGGACCTCGGGAGTGATCTTCTTCCTGGCCGGAGCCAGGACTTTCTTGCCTTTGGCGTCCATGACATCGGCCGCGGGCGCTTTCCCGACCAGGCTTTCCGTCACTTCCATGAACAGCTTGTCGTCCTCGGGGACGATCCGGTAGACCTTGTGGAAGAGCTTGAGAATGTCCTCGTCCGTGCCGAAGCCCAGGGCCCTCAGGAAAACGGTGCCCAGGAACTTTTTCTTGCGGTCCAGGCGGACCCAGAGGAGGTTCTTCGCGTCGTGCTCGAACTCGACCCAGGCCCCCCGGTAAGGGATGATCTTGGCGATGAAGAAGCCCTTGTTCTCGGCCTGCCTGAAGAACACCCCGGGCGACCTCTGGAGCTGGCTGACGACGACCCTTTCGATGCCGTTGAAGATGAAGGTCCCCTTTTCGGTCATCAGGGGGATGTCCCCGAAGTAGACTTCCTGCTGCTTGATGTGCTTGAGGCGCTTGGTCTTGGCGGCGATGTCCTTTTCCCAGGACACCAGTTGGACCTTGAGCTTGAGGGGGATGGAGAAGGTGTAGCCCTTCTGGATGCACTCCATGGGGCTGTACTTGATCTTGAGCCCGACGCTGTCCCCGCAGTGCTCGCAGAGCGGCAGCTCGATCTTCCTCGTCGCGGCGCAGTAGGGACAGATCTCCTTCTCGGTGAGCTCGGCGTCGGCCGGGAGGAGAGTGTCGCAGGCCTTGCACCGGGGGCGGGAGTTCTCCACGCCCTTGAGCCGTCCGCACTTGCACTCCCAGGTCCCGATCGAAAAGCTGAGGAACTCCAGTTCGGTCGTCTCCTTGAAATCGGAGATGGGAAAGACGTCCTTGAACGCCGCCTGGAGGCCGGTTTCCTTGCGCTCCTCGGGCAGGAGCTCCATTTGGAGGAAATCGGCATAGGACTTCGTCTGAATGTCCAGAAGGTCGGGCATGGGGAAGACCGCCTTGATCTTCGAGAAGTCGACCCTCTCCCGGTTCGCTTTTTTTGATTCTTTGAGCATGCTCACTCTCTAAGAAAGAGTTGGAGTGTCGTCGTTTCCTCCATCCGAAAGGAATGGTCCGACAACCGGTTCACTTGTCACTGAAGCTCGATGACGGCTCCGACTTCCGCGAACTTCGCCTTGATGGCTTCCGCCTCTTCCTTGGTCACGCCCTCTTTGAGGGGCTTGGGGGCGCCATCGACGAGGTCCTTGGCTTCCTTGAGGCCGAGGGAAGTGACTTCCCGGACGACCTTGATGACGTTGATCTTCTTTTCGCCCACAGTCTTGAGGATGACGCTGAATTCGGTCTTCTCCTCGGCCGGCTTGGCATCGGCCTGGGGGGCGGCGGCGGCCGCGACGGGGACGGCGGCGGCGGCGCTGATCCCGTACCGTGTCTCGAACTCCTTGATGTAATCCGAGAGCTCCAGGATCGTCAGGGTGTCGAGGTGGGTGAAAAACTGTTCCTTGGTGAGTTTTTCCATGTCACGAGTCTCCTTTATTAAGCTTGGGTCTGATCGACCGCTTGGGACGTTCTTTCGCTGTCTTTCTTCTTTTTCAGCTCGCCCATCAGCAGGCCCACTTGGCCCAGGGGCGCCTGCAGCACCCGGAGCATCTGGACGAGCGGCTGGGCCATCATGGCGGCCAGTCTGCCGACGAGCTCGTCACGGGAGGACAGACGGCAGATCTCGTCGAAACGCTCGGGCGCCATGTACTGGCCTTCGAGGACGCCGGCCTTGACCGCGAGGACCTTCCCTTGATTGGAGAAATCCTTGAGGATCTTGGCCAGGCCGATCGGCTCGCGGGCGGCGAAGGCGACGGCCGTGGGCTTCCGGAAATGCGGCCGGAGAGGCTCCGGGGCCTGGTCGCCCAGGGCCTTCAGGGCCAGCCGATTCTTGATGACCTTGTAGGAATAGGAGCTCTTCCGGAGGATCTTGCGGAGCTCCACCGCCTGGGAGACTTTCAATTTCTTGAAATCCACCAGGTAGTACGTCGCGTTGGCATCGAAAAGGCCCTCGAGGCCCTTGATGATGGTCTGCTTGGCTTCCTTTTTCACGGCGGCTTCTCCTCTTCTCCTAGCTCTCTAGGCTTTCCTCGGAAATCCTGAAGGACGGACCCATCGTCGACGAGAGGAAGACCGAGCGGACATACTTGCCCTTGGCGGCCGCCGGCTTGGCCTGGAAGATGGCCTGGATGAAGGTCCGGACGTTCTCCAGGAGCTTGTCCTCGGGGAAGGACACCTTGCCGACGGGCGAATGGACGATGCTCGTCTTGTCCACGCGGAACTCGACCTTACCCGCTTTGGTCTCCTCGACGGCCTTCTTGATGTCGAAGGTGACCGTCCCGGACTTGGGGTTGGGCATCAGGCCCTTGGTCCCCAGGATGCGGCCGAGCTTGCCGACGCCGCGCATGACGTCGGGGGTGGCGATGACGACGTCGAAATCGATCCATCCCCCGGCGATCTTCTCGATGATCTCGTCGCCGCCGGCGTGGTCGGCCCCGGCCTCCTCGGCCTCCTTGATCTTCTCGCCGGAGGCGATGACGCAGATCTTCTTCGTCTTGCCCGTGCCGTGGGGCAGGACGACCGTCCCGCGGACCATCTGGTCGGAATACTTGGGGTTGACCCCGAGCCGGATGGACATGTCGACCGACTCGTCGAACTTGGCGAAGTGGGCCTTCTTGACGAGGCTGACGGCTTCCTCCAGCGAGTATGTCCGGGGCTCCGTTCCCTTGAGCTCCCGGGCCTTTTGGGTGTTCTTGCCGAGCTTAGTCACTGATGATCTCCAATCCCATGTTTTTCGCGGTCCCCTCGATGATCTTCTTGGCCGCCTCGACGTCGTAGGCGTTGAGGTCCACGAGCTTCGTCCGGGCGATGTCCTCGATCTGCTTCCAGGTGACCTTGCCGACCTTGTCCTTGTTCGGCGCCCCGGAGCCCTTGGCGATCCCGGCGGCCTTCTTGAGGAGGTAGGATGCGGGGGGGGTCTTGACGAGGAAATTGAAGGACTTGTCCTTGAAGACCGTGATCAGGACGGGGACCACGGTCCCCTCGTCCATCTTGCCGGTCCGGTCGTTGAATTCCCGGACGAACTGCATGATGTTGACCCCGTGCTGCCCCAGGGCGGGCCCGACGGGAGGGGCCGGGCTGGCCTGGCCGGCGACGATCTCCAGCTTGATCTTGGCGATGACTTCTTTCGACATCTCGTCCTCCTAAAGCTTTTCCACCTGCAGGAACTCCAGCTCGACGGGGGTGGACCGGCCGAAGATGGTGACCATGACCTTCATCGTGCTCCGCTCGTGGTTGACCTCTTCGACGATCCCATTGAAGTTGAAGAAGGGACCGTCGATGATGCGGACGGCCTCGCCCTTCTCGAACGAGTGCTTGGGCTTGGGCTTCTCGGAGGTCGTCTCCATGTGCTCCACGATCTGGCTGACGTCCTTTTTGCTCAGGGGCGTCGGGGTCCGGCCAGAGCCGACGAAGCCCGTCACCTTGGGCACCTGGCGGATCATCAGCCAGTTCTCGTCGTTCATCTCCATTTCGACGAGGATGTATCCGGGATAGGACCTCTTGGTGGAAACGACCTTCTTCCCTCCCCGGATCTCGATGACGTCCTCGGTCGGGATGATGATCTGCCCGATCTGGCCCTCGAGATCGAGCTCGAGGACCTTCTGCTTGATAGTCTCGGCCACGAACTTCTCGAAGCCCGAGTAGGTATGAACCACGAACCAATTCTTTGCCATGACCCGTTTCCTTGCGATTAGCCGAAAAGCGATTTGATCTGGGCGATGACCCAGGAGAATATAACGTCCATGAAGAACAAGTAGAACCCGAAGAAGACCGTGGCGGCGAGGACGACGATCGTCGTGCTGGTGACCTCCGCCTTGGAGGGCCAGGTGACCTTCTTGATCTCCGCTTTGACCTCTCTCAGGAAATTCACGAACCGTTTGTACCAGGGAAGTTTGTCATTCATGGCTTGTCCTCGAACCTTGTGGAGCGCCCGGGCCCTCCGTATCGCCCTCCGGGGCCGTCACGACGGGCCCGAAGGAGCGGCAATGGCAGGTGAGGCAGGACTCGAACCCGCAACCTGCGGTTTTGGAGACCGCTGCTCTACCACTTGAGCTACTCACCTGTCGTTCTCTCCTCTCGCCCTGCTACTTGACTTCCTTGTGGGGCGTATGCTTCCGGCAGAAGGGGCAGAACTTCTTGGTCTCTAACTTTTCCGTCTGCGTCTTCTTGTTCCTCGTCGAGGAATAATTCCGGCGCTTGCAGTCGCCGCACTGGAGCGTGATGATCTCTCGCATGGTCAACCTTCCCTCAGGAACTCCTCTCCTTCCGCCGGGCCTGCCGGGCGCCGACGGTCCGCGTCTCTATGGTCGAAAAAGCCCAAGACCAGAATCGAACTGGTGACCCCGTCCTTACCAAGGACGTGCTCTGCCGACTGAGCTACTTGGGCCCGCAACGCCTGCCGAAGAGCGGGAAACGGGGATCGAACCCGCGACATTCAGCTTGGAAGGCTGACGCTCTACCAACTGAGCTATTCCCGCGGAATAGAATGGGCAGGGAAGGATTCGAACCTCCGAAGCGTTTCCGCAACGGGTTTACAGCCCGTCCCATTTGGCCACTCTGGAACCTGCCCGAATCAACAACCATGCTCGATGCCCTCTTCAAAGCCAGCGAGAGGATTCGAACCCCTGACCCGCTGATTACAAATCAGCCGCTCTACCACCTGAGCTACGCTGGCGCACCAACGATCTCAATCGCCCGATTCCTCAAAAAAATGCGGAAATGCAGAACAAAACACGAAAAATGGAAAAACCTATTCTCCTCGAGCTCGAAATTGTTCTTTTTTCAGAGAGTTAATCTGAAATCTACAGAACGACGAACTCCATCCTAGAGGATTTTCAATTCTTTGTCAAGGCCTTCTTTTTGTGGCCGGCCTCATCTGTCTGGCCTTCTCCAGATGGCGGCCGAGGTTCCTGTAGAAATCGACCGTGAAGAGCAGGTGGCGGGCCTTCTGGACGGGCGTCAGGACCTCGTCGAGGGCGGCCTCGGCCTCCTCGTCCCTCTGCCGGATGGCCAGCCGGTCGGCCCGGACACGACCGACGAGCTCGAGGATCCGGCCCTCCCCTTCCCCCGGCCCCGCCAGGGCGGCCCGAAGGTCCATGAGGCCGAGGTTCATCCGCTGCTGGAATTCGGCCTTCTCCCTTTCGATCCGGGTCAGGACGGGGAAGAGCCTGCCCGTTTGCTCCTCGCTCAATTCCAGGGCCCGCGTCAGCCGGAGCAGGTAAAGCGTGCTGATGTTCTCCCTGAGCCTCTTCCGGGCTTGCGGGTCCGTCTGGGGAGCGACCTGGGCGGCGGCCCAGGTCCCCAGGAAAGCGAAGAGAACCAGCGCGGCGATGAGTCGATCTCTGTTCATGGTCTCACTCCTCGATCGGTCTCGGCTTCCAGCTCGGAAACGATAAAACGCAGCTCCTCCTCGCTCAACCCCTCCCAAAAGAGGGGGTCGTCGGCGAAGGGAACGGGGATGTCCTCGTCCGGGCCGACGGTCAGCTCCTCGATGGAGGCGCTGACCAACCCGTCGAGCCGGCTCGTGAGATCGGGGTCGCCCTCGGCTTCCAAGAGGATCGAGGCCAGGGAGCTCCCGTTCGGGAACCAGGCGGCGTCCTGTTCGACGCCGGGGCGGAGGAAGGCGATATAAACCGCCACGGCGACGACGACCAGAGAGGCGGCCCCGGCCCAAGCCCATCTCCGGTATCCAAGCCGGGGAGCGGTCCGGGCCGGGGGGGCGGGCGAGGCCAGCCGGCGCTCGAGCCGCCTTCCGAAATCCGGCCAGTACCCCGGAGGGGGATCGTCCGCCGGACGGCCCCTGGCCTCGCCGGCGATGAGCTCGAGGTCCCCGAGATAGGCCCGGCACGCGGGACAGCCCGCGAGATGGTCTTCAAGGCGGGCCTTCCGGGAGCCGGGCAGGGCCCCGTCGAGATCGTCCGAGATCCACTTTCGCGCTTTATCGCATCTCATATCAGGACCTCCCCAGGAAGGGTTCGAGGCGGGCCCGGAGCAGCTTGCGGGCCTTGTGCAGTCTCCAAGAGACCGTGTTTTCCGAACAGCCCAGCATCTGCGCCGCCTCGGCGTGACTCAGCCCCTGATCCGCGACGAGCCTGAAGGAGGCTTGGAAATGCGGGGGCAGGGCCCCGACGGCCTCCTCGATGCGGGCCGAGAGCTCGTGGCGGACGGAGCTCTCTTCGGGCGAATCCCGGGAGCCCGAGTCGATGAGGTCGTCGCGGAACTCGGCCCGGTCCTTCTCCCGCCCGCGTTTTTTCAGAAAACTCAGCGTCGTATTGACGGAGATCCGGTGGAGCCAGGTCGAAAAGCGGGAGTTCATGTTGAAGGACTCGAGCGAGCGGTAGGCGGCCAGGAAGGCCTCCTGGGCCAGGTCGTCGGTGTCCGAAGCGTTGCGCGTCATCGAATGAATGATCCGGTACACTTTCTGCTGATGGCGCCGGACGAGCTCGGCGAAGGCCTCCCGGCTCCCCTGCCGGGCCTCCTGGACAAGGGCCTCGTCCGGGCGTTCATCCATCTCGTCCTCACTCCGTTAGACCTTTATTATACAGAATCCTTTGCATATCACGCTCTCTGCTTCTGCCCTCGTGAGTTGCGATGTCCCGAGGCCCTTCGTTGACAAGGCCGCGGACGTGCTGATATTATTGCCTTCTTCTCTCGAACGCTGGGAAAGGCTGAACTCCATGATCGAACGCTACACCCGCCCCGAGATGGGCGTCGTCTGGACCGACGAGAACAGGTACCGCAAGTGGCTCGACGTCGAGCTCGCGGTCTGCGAGGCCTGGGCCCGCCTCGGCAAGGTGCCCCCCGGGGCCCTCCGCGAGATCCGGTCCAAGGCCGGCTTCTCCGTCAAGCGGATCGACGCGATCGAAAAAGTCGTCAAGCACGACATGATCGCCTTCCTGACATCGGTCGCCGAAAGAGTGGGCCCGTCCTCGCGCTACGTCCACGTCGGCCTGACCTCCTACGACGTCGTCGACACGGCCCTGTCCCTGCTCATCCGGGAGTCCCTGCAAAAGATCCTGGGCCCGCTCGGCGAGCTCCGCCGGCTCCTGAAAAAGCAGGCCCTGAAGCACAAGAAGACCGTTTGCATGGGCCGGACGCACGGCATCCACGCCGAACCGGTGACCTTCGGCTTCAAGCTCCTCGTCTGGCACGAGGAGATCGGCCGCCACATCGCCCGCCTCGAGCGGGCCGTCGAAACGATCTCCGTCGGGCGGATCTCCGGGTCCGTGGGGACCTACATCCACCTCGACCCCCGGGTCGAGAGGATCGCCCTGCGGCAGCTCCGGCTGGCCCCGGCCAAGGTCTCGACCCAGGTCCTCCAGCGGGACCGTCACGCCGAGGTCCTTTCGACCCTGGCTTTGCTGGCCTCGACGATCGAGAAGTTCGCGGTCGAGATCCGGCACCTCCAAAGGACCGAGGTCCACGAGGTCGAAGAGCCGTTCACCAAGGGCCAGAAGGGGTCGTCCTCCATGCCCCACAAGAAGAACCCGGTCCGCTGCGAGCGGATCTCGGGCCTGGCCCGCCTCGTCCGGGCCAACGCCCAGGTCGGGCTCGAGAACGTCGCCCTGTGGCACGAGCGGGACATCTCCCATTCCTCGGCCGAGCGGGTCGTCTTCCCCGACTCCTTCATCCTCACCGACTTCCTTCTGGCCGAGGCCCTCGACATCATCGGCCACTGGGTCGTCCATCCGGACAGGATGAAAGCCAACATCGGGGCCACCCGCGGCCTGATCTTCTCGCAGGGCGTCCTGCTGGCCCTGACGCGCCGGGGCATGAGCCGCGAGGAAGCCTATCGGATCGTCCAGAGGAACAGCCTCAAAGCCTGGGAGGAGGGCCTCGACTTCCGCAAGCTCGTCGCCGTCGACCCGGACATCGCCCGGCTGCTCGACCCGGCCGAAATCGACGCCTGCTTTTCCCTGGCCCCGTATCTCGACAAGATCGATTTCATCTTTGAAAGGGTTTTCCGCCGATGAGAGTCAGGATCCTCGTATCGTTCAAGGACAGTGTTCTCGACCCCCAGGGTCAAACCGTGAAGAACGCCCTTCACACCATGGGCTACGCCGCCGTCAAGGACGTCCGGCAGGGCAAGGTCTTCGAGATCGAGCTGGAAGGGATCGCGAGGAAGGAGGCCGAGGCGCTCGTCCCCGAGATCTCCCGCAAGGTCCTGGCCAACCCCATCATCGAGAAGTTCGACTGGCAGTTCCTCAAGTGAGGGCAGGCGTCATGAGATTCGGGGTCGTCCAATTCCCGGGTTCCAACTGTGACTTCGACACGTTCCACGTCCTGAAGGACGTCATGTCCCAAGACACGGTCATGCTCTGGCACAAGGACCACGACCTCCAAGGCGTCGATTGCGTCGTCCTTCCCGGAGGGTTCTCCTACGGGGACTATCTCCGGTCGGGAGCCATCGCCCGCTTCTCCCCTCTCATGCAGGAGGTCAAGGCCTTCGCCCGCAAGGGAGGACATGTCCTGGGCATCTGCAACGGGTTCCAGATCCTCCTCGAGCTCGGCCTCCTTCCGGGGGCCATGCTCCGCAACAAGAACCTCAAGTTCCTCTGCCGTCACGTTCACATCCGCCTCGAGAACGACAAGACGCCCTTCACGAGGGCCGGCCGCCGGGGACAGGTCCTGAGGATCCCCATCGCCCATTTCGACGGCAACTACTACGCCCCTCCGCGGACCCTCGCGGAGGTCGAGAGGAACCGGCGGGTGGTCTTCCGCTACTGCGAGCCCGACGGGAAGCTGACCGAGGACGCCAACGTCAACGGGTCCCTCGCGAGCATCGCCGGGATCGTCAACGAGGGCGGCAACGTCCTGGGCCTGATGCCCCATCCCGAAAGGGCCTCGGAGGCCCTCCTCGGGAGCGAGGACGGCCGGGTCGTCTTCGATTCCCTGATCCGCAGCCTCGGCGCCCGCCGGCCCCGAAAACCGGTCCCCGCCCCCCGCAAGAAGGTCGGCCATGATCGATAAACAGATCCTCGAGCAGCACGGTTTGAACGAAGAGGAATACCGGCTCATCGTCGAGCTCGTCGGCAAGGAACCGAACTTGACCGAACTCGGGATCTTCTCGGTCATGTGGTCCGAGCACTGCGGCTACAAGAGCTCCCGGGTCCACCTCAAGAAGCTCCCGACCGAGGGCCGGAGGGTCGTCCAGGGCCCCGGGGAGAACGCCGGGATCCTCGACATCGGCGACGGACAGGTCGTCGTCTTCAAGATCGAGTCGCACAACCACCCCTCGTTCATCGAGCCCTACCAGGGCGCGGCCACGGGCGTCGGGGGCATCCTGCGGGACATCTTCACAATGGGGGCCAGACCGATCGCGGTCCTGGATTCTCTCCGCTTCGGGCCGCTGTCGGAGCCCGGGAACAGGGCGGTCATGGAGGGCGTCGTCTCGGGCATCGCCGGCTACGGCAATTCCATCGGCGTCCCGACGGTCGGCGGGGAGATCTATTTCAACTCGTGTTACAACCTCAACCCCCTGGTCAACGTCTTCTGCCTCGGGCTGGCCGACAAGGACAAGATCTTCTACGCCAAGGCCGAGGGACCCGGGAACCCCGTTCTCTACGTCGGGGCCAAGACCGGCCGGGACGGCATCCACGGCGCGACCATGGCCTCGGCCGAATTCGGCAAGGAGACCGAGCACAAGAGGCCCAACGTCCAGGTCGGGGACCCGTTCAAGGAGAAGCTCCTCCTCGAGGCCTGCCTCGAGGTCATGGATCGCGGCCTCATCGTCGGCATCCAGGACATGGGCGCGGCCGGCCTGACCTGCTCGTCGACCGAGATGGCGGCCAAGGGCGGCCTGGGCATCGAGATCGACCTCGACCTCGTCCCCCAGCGCGAAGCCGGCATGACGCCCTACGAGATCATGCTCTCCGAGTCTCAGGAGCGGATGCTCCTGGTGGCGACCACGGACAAGGTCGCAGAGGTCCAGGCCGTCTTCTCCAGGTGGGACCTCGACGCGCCGGTCATCGGTCACGTCACCGAAGGCGGGCGGATCCGGGCCAAGTTCAAGGGCCGGGTCGTGGTCGACGTTCCCGTCGACGCCGTGGTCAACCTGTGCCCGGCCTACCGGCGGCCGAGCCGTCCCCCCTCCCCTCTCCCGGGCAAGGCGCCCCTGCCCGCCCTGCTCCTGCCGAACGATTACGACCGGGCGTTCCTGGACCTTCTCTCCTCACCGACCGTCGCCGACAAGGAGTGGGTCTTCCGGCAGTACGACCACATGGTCCAGGTCAACACGACCCTGCTCCCGGGCGCGGACGCCGCCGTTCAGAGGATCAAGGGGTCGCGCAAGGCCCTGGCCATGACCGTGGACGGCAATCCCCTCTACACGCAGCTCGATCCCCGGACAGGGGCCAAGATCGCGGTCGCCGAGGCCTGCCGGAACCTGGCCTGCGTCGGGGCCCGGCCGATCGGGGTCACCAATTGCCTGAACTTCGGCAACCCCGAGAAGCCCGAGGTCATGTGGCAATTCGAACAGGTCGTCGACGGCATGGCCGAGGCCTGCCGGGCCTTCGACATCCCGGTGACGGGAGGGAACGTCAGCTTCTACAACGACACGGAAGGCCTGTCCATCTACCCGACCCCCGTCCTCGGGGTCGTCGGCCTCATCGAGGACATCCGCAAGGCCGTGAGCCCCGGATTCAAGGGGCCGGGAGACGCCGTCCTCCTCGTCGGGGAGAACAAGGAAGGATTGGGCGGGACGGAGTTCCTCAAGCTCGCCCACGGCCTCGAAACCGGGACGCCGCCGCAGATCGACCTGGAGTTCGAGAAACGGGTCCAGGAATATTGCCTGTCGGCCATCGAGGACGGGCTCGTCCGCTCGGCCCACGACCTCTCCGAGGGCGGCCTGGCCGTCGGCCTGGCGGAATGCGCCTTCCACGGCCGCGGCCGGACCGGCTGTTCCGTCTCGCTCGAGGACGCCGTCCGTCCGGACACGCTCCTTTTCGGCGAGGCCCAGTCCCGCATTCTCCTGACCTGCCGTCCGAAGAACCTGCCCCGGCTCGAAGAGATGGCCAAGGCGCAGGGCGTGCCGGTCAAGGCCATCGGCCGGACGGGCGGGGCGCTTATCGCCGTCGATCACCGCGGCCGCGAGCTCGTGCGGGTCAAGGTCGAGGACGCCTTCTATCATTGGAAGAACGCCGTTCCGGACCGCTTCAAGGTCCGGACCGAGGAGGGGACATGAGCGGATTCGATTTCCGGAGCCCGGCCAAGAAAGGGAGGATCGCCGTCTTCCTCTCGGGACGCGGTTCCAACTTCGAGGCTCTCCGCGAAGCCGTGGACGAGGGCCGGATCAATGCCGCGATGGCCCTGGTTTTCAGCAACAAGGCGGACGCCCCAGGTCTCCTGAAAGCCAGGGAAGCCGGCTTGGAGACGCTGTTCCTCGACCCCAAGGCCCACGCGACCCGGGAGGAGTACGACCAGGCCATCGTCCGCGAGCTGGGCAACAGGGGCATCGATCTCATCTGCCTGGCCGGGTACATGAAGGTCCTGACGCCGGGGCTCTGCGAAGCCTTCAAGCACAAGATCCTCAACATCCATCCGGCCCTTCTGCCGGCCTTCCCCGGTCTTCACGTCCAGCAGAAGGCCATCGATTGGGGGGTCCGCGTCTCGGGCTGCACGGTCCACTTCGTCGCCGCCGAGGTCGACATGGGCCCGATCGTCCTTCAGGCGGTCGTCCCCGTCCTGCAGGACGACACCGAGGAGACGCTGGCGGCCCGCATCCTGGTCGAGGAGCACAGGATCTACCCGGAAGCCGTCCGGCTCTATTTCGACGGCCGGCTCGGGGTCGAGGGCCGGAGGGTCTTCATTCTCGAGCCGGGGGACTAGAGCGCCCCGGTCCGGCCCCCTCTCGCGCTAAGCCATGCTTCAGTGCCTCAGAAAGATCCCGGCGGCCGTCCTGGTCGCACTGGGGATCGTCCTCTTGGTTTTCATCGCGACCTGGATGGCCATCGACCGGGCCGAGCGCCGGGGCCGCATACGGAACCGGCCCGGGTGGCTGACCGTGGAGGCCTCTCCCCTCGCGGTGGTCGGACAGCCCTTCGAGCTGCGCGTCGCGCTCGAGGACCTGCCCGGCCCCGGGAAGATCGCCTGCGGCCTGCGCTGGACGGCGTCGGACCGCAGGATCAGCGGCGGGCTGGCGGCGGCCGGCCCGGCCCGGGAGACCCGCGGCGGGGAAACCCTCATGTTCCGGGTCGGGGTCAAGGACAACGAGGAGATGCGTTTCGTGGCCGCGGTCATCTATCTGTCCCCGACCGGGAGATGGCAGGACCGGACCCGGGGGGCTTCGACCGAGCTCATCCCGGTCCGCCCGGCCGGATTCAAAGGCCAGATCCCTCCGCCCAGGGTCCTGGGGATCACCCCGACGTCGACGCCGGAGGAGGAGGCCCGAAAGGATTCGGGGAGGGAGGCCCGCGGGGGAGCGCTCAACGGCTTTCTGAGGCCTCTTCTCGTCTTTGTGCTTATGGCCGCGGGGGTCCTCTGCGCCGCTCTGGCCGTCCGGCGAAACCGCGGCCGGGCCCAGGGGGAGCGCCTCGCCCGTCCGGCCTGGTCGGGTTTCGCCCTTCTGTTGCTTCTCTTCGGCTGCCTGGAAGCGGTCGACGTCCCCGGCCGGATGACGGAGTGGGCCCGGCTGGCCTCCATGGAGCACAACGTCTACGACCTGCGCCGGCCGGTCCAGGGCGCCGTGGCCGTCGCCGCGGCCTTCGGAGTCGCGTTCCTGTTCCTTTATTTAATACGCGCGCCCTCGAAGTCCCGGGACCGCCGCTGGCTATTGGCCACGGGGATCGGCGTTATCGTCTATCTTTCGCTCACCCTGGTCGGGATGCTGTCGTTCCACCCGGTCGACGTCCTCAGGAGAATGTCGCTCGCGGGCGTGTCCCCCTTTCATGCGGCCCGGGGAGCGGGGGCGGCCCTTTCGCTGCTTTCGGCGTCCCTGGCCTTGCGGTCCGCGAAGCGGACCGACAGCTATGGAAATATCTTGGGGGGAAGGACCGCCGGCGCGCGGCCGAAGACCTTGGCGTAGAGCTCGGGATAGGCGTCCTTGCCGCCGAGAAGCAGGCAGGCGAGCGGCATGGCTCTCTTCGCCAGCCGCGACATCTCGGCCGTCGTTCTCCGGATCTCCCACTGGGCCGTGGCGTCCTCCCGCAAGCGCGACATGTGGTAGAGCTCGCGGATGTTGAGCTTGAGGAGGGCCCTCCGCCGGTGCGCGTTGGTGAGGACGTAGTCGGCGGCCGGACCCGCGCTCTTCTCCAACGCGGAGTGGGCTTCGTCCGTCCGGGCGACGATCGCCAGGAATTCCTTTTCGGCCCCTATCTCCCGGACTGACGGCGGGACCGTGACGCCCAGCGCCGGGTCGTAGCGCTGGGTCGTCAAGGTGGCCATCCGGTGCCTCTTGAGCTGGGCGAAACACGAAGCGGAGACGACGAGGTCGTAGGTGAGGTCGGCGTGCTCGAACTCGCGGAGGGGGAAATCGTAGAACTCCATGCGCTCGAGGGCCAGCCGGATGAGGCCCCGGCGCCGGCGGGCGCCGGCGGCCTTGACCCGGGACAGGCCCTCCGTGTAGGACAGGCGGCCGGCGCTGTAGAGAAGCGCGGCCAGGATCCGGTCGTCGCCGTCGGCGGGATGACCGGCCAGGACGACCTCCTTGTCCCTTGACCTGCGCCGGGGCCCTGCGGGCGGGCTGGCCGCGATCCCCTCGGCCGCCACCGCGATGTCACCGTAGGTCTTGGCGTCGAAATCGCCGGCCTCGGTGAACAGGAGGATGGACGGCGCGACCTCTTTGGCCAGCCGGTAGAGCTCCGCGTTCAAGGCCCGGATCTCCGCCAGGCTCTTGGCCGCGAATCGCCGGATGAGGAGCTCGAGGTTGCGGGCGTTGATGGTCATGCCCAGCTGACCCTCGGTGGCCAGGCTCACGGCGTAGCGGGCGTCCTCCTTGGCCCAGCCGTCGAGAACGGCATGGTTCTTGGGATCCCGGGCTTCCTCCCGGTATTTCCCGAAGACGTAGGGTTTGAGCTTCTTATAGAGACGGTGGTAGAGGGCGTTCTGGGCCTTGACCGTATCCTCGAAGAGCGCCTGAAGCCCCGCCCGCCGGACCTCCTCCGGGACGACGTGATCCTCCCCGAGGGTGATGTAGCGCTGGGATTTTTCGGTGAAGGAGCAGAGCCGGAAGCGCTCGATCTCCTCGATGGCCAGCCGGCTGACCCCGATGACGTCGAAGTTGAAGACGGCATGCTCGGCCACGGAGTGGTGGCCCATCTTGAAGATGATGGTCTGGTTGGAGCGGCGCGCCCGGTCGACCTCGGCCCGGGCCGCGGCCCGCAGCTCGTCGGCCGGTCGGGGGTCGCGCGAGATGCGGGCGTAGGAAGCCGACAGCGTCTCGGGCGTCACGTCCTCGCGGGGCGGGGCGTGCCGCTTGAGCTCCTCGATGACGGAGCTGTCGACGTTGTAGCCGGCCAGGACGACGCGCATGGAACCTTTATAGGAACCTCGCGCCGAAAAGTCAACCCGGCCCCGCTGAGGCGTCCGGCTCGGGACGTTCCTCTCGCGTGGCACCCCCGTCCGTGCTCGCCGCTCCAAAGGGCTCTTCGGCGTCAGCGGCTCCGCGCGGGCGGGGGGCCCCCGCCCCGCTGCGTCACCGTCCCTCGCCTCTCGTGCAAGAGGTGCCGTTGGAGAATGCGGCAGGAGGCTGCGGAAGATGGGCCGCAGGGGCGTCCTTGACGGGAGCATAAAGCGGTAATTTAGCTGGATCGGGCCGGATACGCGGCCCATTCCAACCGGATCCGGC
>JAWOHF010000231.1:0-7636 GCA_046496285.1 Candidatus Aminicenantota bacterium | reverse complement strand
GACAACTGCCAGAAGGTCAAGGCCCTCGAGGCCTACATCGCCAAATACGCGGGACAGGGAACGACCTACGAGAACTGGGCGCACGTCTACTACTGCCTGACCCCCTGCCCGACGAAGAACGCCCAGACGGCGGCCGAGGCCGGCGAGAAGGCCCTGACCATGAGCGGCATCGACGGCCAGAACAAGATGGCCCTCCTGGCCACGATCCCCGGCCTCTATGACAGCGCCGGGCTCAGGGACAAGGCCAATGCCGCCGCCCGCAAGCTCATCGATTTCGGCAAGGCCTCGAGCGACGCCAAAGTCGGGGCCCAGCTCCAGGCCGGCGGGTATGTGATGCTCGGCCAGTTCGCCGAAAAGGCCGGCGATTACGGCGCCGCGGCCGAGAGCTACATCACCGCCTACGGTCTTTTCAAGGACCCCAGCATCTCCAAGCAGCTCAACGGCCTGGCCGCCAACCTCTACAAGAGCGGAAAATACGCCGATGCCGAGAAGGTCTTCCGGCAGTTCTACGCGGCCGACAAGGGCCCGGAAAGCGCCGCGCTCCTCGGCCAGACCCTCTACAAGCAGGACAAGGTCGACGAGGCCCTGGCCGTCTACAAAGAGGCCTACGCCAGGAAACGGACCCCGGCCCTGGCCCAGAACATCGCCATCATCCTGAACAGCCAGGTCAAGACGAGCCCAACCAAAACGACCGAAACCATCAACGCGAATATCGAGGCCGCCCTCCTCAATCCCAAGCAACAAAAGAATTTCCTCGGCCAGGCCCAGAACCTCTTCGTCGGCCAGGACAAGGAGTTGGCCGCGAGCTACGCCAAGATCGAGGAGCACAGCAAGGCCATCGAGCAGCTGACCAAGTCCTACAACGCCAAGGTCGACGGCAAGAACGAGGACGAGCTGTCCGAATCCGACAAGCGGGTCCTGAAGAAGATCGAGGAGAACATCCAGATCGAACAGCAGGCCATCGACAGGATCCAGGCGGGACAGAAAGGCGTTCTGGACAAATTCAACACCCTCGTGGCCCAGGTCAGAAGCAAGCTCGGCAAGTGACCTCCCGGCCGCGCCGGGTCGCGGCCGAACGCCCCCGATACAGGAGGAAGCGCGTGTCCTCCTCTCCGACCGCGCGGCAGGCCCGCAAGCGGGCCGAGGACCTGCGGCGCGAGATCGTCTACCACGAAAAGAAGTACTACGTCGACAACGACCCCCAGATCTCGGACGCCGAGTTCGACCGTCTTCTCCGTGAGCTCGGCGAGCTCGAGGCCCGCTTCCCCGAGCTGGTCACGCCCGAATCCCCGACCCGGAGGGTGGGGGAAAAGCCCACCGAGGGCTTTCCGTCGGTCGCCCACGCGACACCCATGCTGAGCATTGACAACGCCTACAACGAGGCGGAGCTCCGGGAGTTCGAAGAACGCCTCCGGAAGCTCCTGCCGGGAGAGGCGATCTCCTACACGGCCGAGCTCAAGATCGACGGTCTGGGCATCTCCGTTCTCTACCGGGACGGCCGGTTCGCCCGGGCCGTCACCCGCGGCGACGGCATCCGCGGCGACGAGGTCACGGCCAACGTCAAGACCATCCGGTCCCTTCCCTTGACCATCGGGGAGAAGAGGGACGTCGAGGCCCGGGGCGAGATCTACCTGCCTTTCAAAGCCTTCCGGGCCATCAACAAGGCCCGCGAGGAGGAGGGCTTGTCGCTTTTCGCCAATCCCCGCAACGCGGCCGCCGGCTCCATCCGCCTGCTCGACCCGAAGGAGGTGGCGGCCAGGAACCTGAGCGTTTTTCTCTACGGCCTGTCCATCGCCGGGCGGGAGGAGCCGACCCAATGGGCGGCCCTGGAGAAGCTCAAGGACCTGGGCTTCAAGACCGACCCCCATTCCCGTCACTGCCCGACCCTCGACGACGTCCTGGCCTATTACGAGGAGTGGGCGGGCAAGCGGGACGGACTGGACCACGACGTCGACGGCATCGTCGTCAAGGTCGATGCCGCCGCCCAGCGCCGGGCCCTGGGGTTCACGGCCAAGTTCCCGCGCTGGGCCGTCTCCTACAAATTCGCCGCCCGCCAGGCCACGACCCGGGTCAGCGACATCGTCATCCAGGTGGGCCGCACGGGGGCCCTGACGCCCGTGGCCGTCCTGGAGCCCGTCAAGCTCTCGGGCACGACCATCAGCCGTTCGACCCTCCACAACGAGGACGAGATCCGCAGGAAGGACGTCCGGGTGGGCGACCATGTTCTCCTCGAGCGCAGCGGCGACGTCATCCCCCGCGTCGTTTCGGTCATGAAGGAGCGCCGGACGGGGCGGGAAAAGGCCTTTGTCTGGCCCCGCCGCTGTCCGGCCTGCGGGTCGGAGGCCTTCCGGCCGGAAGGCGAGGTCGTCTCCCGGTGCGTCAATCCGTCCTGCCCGGCCCGTGTCCGCGAGTCCGTCCTCCACTTCGCCTCGCGCCGGGCGATGAACATCGAAGGCCTGGGAGAGGCCCTCGTCGACCAGCTCGTCGGGAGCGGGCTCGTGCGCTCGATCCCGGACCTCTACGCGTTGACGGCCGGCGACCTCGAAAAGCTGGAACGCATGGGGCCCAAGAGCGCCGCGAACCTGCTCGACCAGATCGAGCGGTCCAAGGGCCGGGAGTTGGCCCGGTTCGTCTTCGCCCTGGGCGTCCGCCACGTGGGAGAGCGCCTGGCCCAGATCCTGGCCGCTCGATTCCGCAGCCTCGACGCCCTGGAAGCGGCCGCCGCCGAGGATCTCCTGGAGGTCGAGGAGGTCGGGCCCAAGGTCGCCGAGAGCATCCGGTTCTTCTTCGACCGCCCCGAGAACAGGGAGCTCGTCCGGCGGCTCCGCGACGCGGGCGTGAGAACTTCCGTCCCGGATGAAGGGAGGGCCGCCGGCCCTCTGGCCGGCCAGGTCTTGGTCATCACCGGGACCCTGGCCGCGATGAGCCGGGACGGGGCCCGGGAGCTTCTCGAAGGGTTGGGGGCCGAGGTCGGGTCGTCCGTGACCCGGAGAACGACCGGCCTCGTCGTCGGCGAGTCGCCCGGTTCCAAGCTGGAAAAAGCCCGCGAGCTGGGGGTCAGGGTCATCGACGAGGGGGAGTTTCTGGAACTCGTCGGCCGGAAGCGCTGACTACTTTTTTTTCTTCCCGGAACCGAACACGTCCAGGGAGAAGAGCCCCTTGAGGCCTTTCTTCTTGCCCCCTCCGCTCAGCTCATCGTAAGCCTCGCGGGCCGCGACGTGCTCGGGGTCGGTCTGGACGGCTTTCTCGAACATCTTGAGGGCCTTGGTTTGGAGCCCCTCGCTCCGGTAAAGCATCCCGAGCCCCACATAGCCCTCCGGGTTCCAGGGCTCCATGCTGATGGCCTTCAGGAAATCCTCCTCGGCCCTCTTGGAATACCCCGGCACTTTCGCTTCGGCCATGGCCAGGAGCAGGTAGTAATCGCCCTTGTCCTTCTTGTCCCGGATGGCCTCCCTCAGGTAGGAAACGGCCTCGTTGTACCGCTCCTGGCTGTAAAGGGTCTTGCCCTGGCGGAATTTGGTCTCGGCCATGCGGGCCGCGGACTGGACATCCTCCTGAGGCGGCGGCGCGGACTTGGCGTCATAGGCGGTTCGCAGGGCCTTATTGCTCAGCGTCCGGTAGGCGTTGGTGATGGCGTCGAAGACGTCGTCGATCTGCTTCTTGTATTCCCTGGCCACGTCCTGGCCGAAGCGGTCGGGATGGAACCGGCGGGCCATCTGAAAATAGGCCTTCTTGATATCCTCGTCCGATGCCGTCCGGGGCACGTTGAGGATCTGGTAGAAATTTTTCGCCGCCCGATTATTGTGGATCGTGAGGACGTCATCGATCGAGGCCGTCATCTCCGGCCCGGAGGAGCCGTTCCGGGCGGTTTCACCGTCCGACGAGGAAGCGGCGGCCTGCCCCTCGCCCTTCAGGTCGACGATGTCCAGACAGTAGAAGAGAAAGAGGCTTTTCCAGAAGAGATCCTGGGGCGGCGGCGCCTGGCGAGCGACGGCCTCGGCCGGCGCCAGGCCGTCGATCTTGTCCAGGATAACCTTTTCGTCCGCGGTCAGGAGGTAGGCGAAGGTCGTTCGCTTCTGGGACGGGACCTTCCCGGCCAGCCAAGACCTCATGGCCTTATCGGGCTGCATCCGGCGGATCCCGTACTCGATGAGCAGCGGGATGCTGAGCTTGGGCTTCCCGCTCTCCCCGGCGAAATCCGTTCGCTCCTGGAAGGCCAGCTGGCCGTCGAAGTAAGGGAACGTGTTGAGCGTCGTCTCCCGGAGCTGCTGGGTCAGGGCGTCCTCGAGGTCGGACTCGGAGATGACCCCGCGTTTGCGGAGGGCCTCGCCGATGTTCTGATTGGGCTCGATGTAGTCCTCGATGTGGGCGTGAGCGTCCTTGGGCAGCCGCTCGAGATTGAAAAGGACCTCGCCCAGCCTCTCCTCGGGCCGGTTGGTCTTGACCTGGAGGAGCTCCCCGTCCTGGAAGAAGAAGTATTTGACGACGTCCTCCCGCTTGAAGATCAGCCGCCCCGACCTCTTGTTGAAGTGGATGTCGTGGAGATGAGCCGCGATATGATTCATGTCGTCAAGATCCCGTCGAACTCTCCAGATGATAGTCCATCGGACCGCATTTTTCAACCTCGGACCGGGCCGCGTTTGAAAACGGGGCCCTGTTTATGCTACGTTTGGGGCTATGAGAATCGCTCTCGCCCAGTCGTCGGCGCGGCTCGGGGACGTCGAGGCCAACACCGCATGGCACCTGGACACTCTTGCCGAAGCGCGGCAAGCCAAGGCTGACCTGGTCGTCTTCCCCGAACTCAGCCTGACGGGTTACACCCTGAGGGACCTGGCCGAGGAGGTGGCCCTCGACCCCCGCTCCGACCCCCTGTTCCGCAAGATCACGTCCCGCTGCCGGGGGATCTCGGCCGTCGTCGGGTTCATGGAGGAGCGCGCTTCGGAGAAAGGGATCTTCTACAACTCGGCCGCTTTCATCCACGACGCCCGCATCGTCCACATCCACCGCAAGGTCTTTCTGCCGACCAACGGGATGTTCGACGAGGCCCGCTTCTACGCGGCCGGCCGGGACTTCAGGACGTTCGCCGCCCCTTTCGGACGGGTCGGCCTGCTGATCTGCCGGGACTTCCTCCATTACGGCGCGAATTACGCCCTGTACAGCGGCGGGGCCGACATGATCATCTGCGTTTCGGCCGCCCCGGGACGCGGTGTCGCCGGCGGACAGGCCTTCGAGACCTGCCGGATGTGGGAGCTCATGGGCGAGGCCATGTCCTATTTTTCGACGGCCTTTGTCGTCTACGTGAACCGGGTCGGGGTCGAGGACGGCGTGACGTTCGCCGGGGGCTCCTTCATCTACGGGCCCGGAGGCCGCCTCCTGGCCCGGGCGGCCGACCTGGACCCCGAGCTGCTGATCCAACGCATCGATCTCTCGGCCGTGCGCGAGGCCCGGAGGAAGTGGGTTTTCAAGCGCGACGAAAAACCGGAGGTCATCCTCAGGTCGCTCGAAAGGATCGTCCGTGCCGCCGAAGATTAACCCCGCCTTTGTGGACAAGGTCCTGGTCCGCTTCATCCGGGAGGAGCTGACCAAATGCGGCTGTGCGAAGGGCATCCTGGGCCTTTCCGGAGGCCTCGACTCGGCCGTCTGCGCTTCCCTGGCAACCCGGGCCCTCGGCCCGAAGAACGTGCTGGCGCTGATCATGCCCTACGGGCGGAGCTTCCCGGAAGACGTCCGCGACGCCGAAAAGCTGGCCCGGGCCCTGCGCATCCGGTCCGAGACGATCGACATCGCCCCCCAAGTGAACGCTTATTTCTCCGGATATCCGACCGCGAGCCGAGTCCGGCTTGGCAACAAGATGGCCCGGGAGCGGATGTCCATCCTCTACGACCGTTCGGCCCGCGAAAAGGCCTTCGTCCTCGGAACGAGCAACAAGACCGAGCTGCTCATCGGCTACGGGACGATCCACGGCGACATGGCCTGTGCCATAAACCCCTTGGGCGATCTCTATAAGACCCAGGTCCGCGAGCTGGCCGCCCACCTCGGCATCCCGGCGGCCATCCGCAGGAAAGCCCCGACGGCGGGCCTCTGGGCCGGGCAGACCGACGAAGGAGAGATCGGCCTGACCTACGCCGACCTCGACGAGATCCTCTTCGGGCTCGTCGACCTGAAGAGGAGCCGGAAGGAGATGGTCGCGGCCGGCCACAAACGGGGGCGTGTGGACCGCGTGATGCGGCTCATCAGGGATTCGGAATTCAAGCGCCGGATGCCCCCGATCGCCAAGCTCTCCGCGCGTTCCGTGGGGCACGATCACCTCTACCCTTATGACTGGGGGAAGTAGCCCGTGACCGACGGCCCGCCCGCCGGCCGCAGGACCGGCACCCTGTTCGTCGTCGCCACCCCCATAGGCAACCTCGAGGACATCACCCTCCGGGCCCTGCGCATCCTCGGAGAGGTGGGGGCCATCGCCTGCGAGGACACCCGTCAGACCCTCAAGCTCATGAACAGGTACGGTCTCAGGAAGCGGCTCATCAGCTACTTCCATCCCCACGAGGGCCGGAGGATCCCCGAGATCCTCGGCCTTCTAAAGGCGGGCGGCGACGTGGCCCTCGTTTCGGACGCCGGGACCCCGGGGCTCTCGGACCCGGGCTTCCCGCTCATTCGTGACGCCCTCAAGGAGGGGGTCCCCGTCGTGCCTGTCCCAGGTCCGTCGGCGGCGGCTTGCGCCCTTTCGGCCTCAGGCCTCCCGACACACCGTTTCATGTTCCTGGGCTTCCCTCCGCCTAAGAAGACAGGGGTCCGAAAGCTTCTGCGGGGCCTCAGGGACGTAGAAGCCACGTTGGTCTTCTACCTACCGACCCGGAGGATCGCTGAATTCCTAGCGGCCGTCATCGAGGAACTGGGGGACAGGCGGATGGTTATCGCCCGGGAGCTGACCAAGGTCCATGAGGAATTCATCAGGGGAAAAGCCGGGGAACTTCTGGGGAAGCTCGAGGAAAGAACCCTCAAGGGCGAGGCCACACTGCTTATCGAAGGCGAATAATTTTTTTGCAAAATACTTGACAATTACGGGCTAAGATATTATATTGATACCTTACTAAGATGTTTTAAGGAGGTTATTAGATGGCTATTATCAGATGGGATCCCTTTGGGGACTTTGTGACCCTCAGGGACCGAATGAACAGGCTTTTCGAGGACATGTCGGGCTCCAAGGAGGAGAAAGACCTCATGACCAGGGCTTGGGCCCCGTCGGTGGACATTTACGAGAACGAGAATGAGGTCGTCCTCTGCGCCGAGATCCCCGGGGTCGAGGAGAAGGACGTCGAGATCAAGGTCGAGGACAACAACCTGATCATCAAGGGCGAGCGGAAGTTCGAAAAGGAAGCAAAGGAAGAGAATTACCACCGGGTCGAGCGCTCCTACGGCTCATTCTTCCGGTCGTTCGCCCTGCCTTCCTACATCGAGCAGGACAAGATCGAGGCCGAGCACGAGAACGGCGTCCTGAGGGTCCGCATGCCGAAGAAGGCCGAGCTGAAGCCGCGCAAGGTCAAGATCCTCAAGCCGGTCACGATCGACAAGACCAAGAAGTAATTCAGCGGGAACCGCAGTCGCATGAGGCGGCCCCTCGGGGCCGCCTTTTTTT